>CAJOJB010000032.1 GCA_905234635.1 uncultured Eggerthellaceae bacterium
TGTTCAAGCAGGTATATGGCGAAATTATTATCGTTTACGCGCAAAGCTTGCCTGCACCAAAGGGCAGGGTACGACCGAATATGCCATCTTGGTAGGCGTACTGGTTGTAATCGCAATCCTTGCCATCACTGTATTTAGACCAAAGATCCAAGAACTGTGGGACGCAATTGCCAATGGGATTAATGGACTTTAACAAGTGTCGGCATAGCATCCGAAGGTTCTGGCGGCCGTGGGGCGTTCTTGCCAATAGGCGTGGGCAGGCAACCGTCGAGTTCGCACTGGTTCTATTTGCCTTTCTTGCGCTAGTAGCTGGTCTTGGCGCTCTCTGTGATTTTGGTCGTTCGGGTCTTTTGGCTGAACATGCAAGCGCGGGTGCTTCGCATGCCGTTGGGGGTAGTGATGCAGGAGCGTGGGCCGATGTGTTGGCGTACTAATTCGCATGAGGCGATGCGCTGGTGCACCGACCCTCGAAGGCAGATGTCTTGGTGCATTAACTCACGCGGGCAGGCAAGTGTTGAAGCTGCGTTTGCTATCCCGGTCATTTTTACCTTGCTGCTACTGCTGCTGCAGCCTGGCATTATCTTGTATGACCGTATGGTTATGCGCCAGGCTGCGGTAGAAGGTTGCCGGCTGCTTGCCACAAGGAGTGCGCAAACGGGGTTGAGCGACGAACGCTGTATCGAACTTATCAAGCGTCAGCTTTCAGCCGTGCCGCCACACGATTTATTTCATATACATAACGCAGGTTGTAGCTGGGACATTGTGGTTTCAGGGGATGAATCGACTGGGGAAGCGCAGGTAACGATTACAAATCGCCTTCGCTTGCTTCCGCTCTTTGATGCAGCAGGCGCGCTTGTGGGTATTGCCGATGCTTCGGGTTGTATAAGCATCCAGGTTGAAGAACAAGCACAGACGCAGCCTTCATGGGTAGGAGCAGGGAGTATGGGGCTTAATCCTGGTTCCTGGGTTCAGGATCGAAAGGGGGCGTAAAAACATGACTAATTGCAAACGGTTGCGCCCCTTTTTTGAAGATGACGGAGGTTTTAGCACGGTGGGTATGGTGCTGGCCCTGCTTGTTTCCGTGTCCTTGATTATTGGCGCCACCCAGGTGTACAAGTTGCGTTCCGTGGCAGCCGACGTGCAAAACGTCGCCGACGTATGTGCGCTTGCTGCCGAAAAGCAAGTGGCTTCGTTTTATATTGTGGCCCAGGTATGCGACAGTGCTGTGCTCAGTCTTTCTATGGCGGGGCTTACGAGCATCGGGCTTGGTATTGTGGCGGCATGTATTCCGCCAACGCAGGCTATTTCAGTAAAGCTGGTTGAAGCGGGCGAACGCATCCTTGAAGCACGTACGCGTTTTTCAAATTCATGTATAGAGGGGCTCAATAAACTTCAGGCCTTGCTACCCATTTTTGCCGCACTTGATGCGGCAGCGCTTGCCCAGTCCAACGCTGAATCAAGTTCGAATTACTATGCTATTGCCGTCCTTGCGCCTTTCGAAGGCAAGGACCTCGTGGGGCCGTCATATGCAGATGAAGACGAACTGGCCGGCATCGAACAGCAGCGCGACGGTATTGCTACAGCAGCCCTGGAAGCTGAAGAAGCTGCACAAAAAGCCAGCGAACATAAGCTTAAGGCTTTTATGGCAGACTGCGGCAGCGCACCTTCGTATTGTATGTACGAACGTGCTGCTACGCTTGCAGGATTGTCGGGACAGGCAAACCCTCACTATGGCCATGTGGACTCACGGTCGTTTTCGGTGGCACTGACGCGCGCTCGGGCTTATTATGCCCAACGCCTGTGGCAGGAAGCTCCAGCGACAGATTCGGTTGAAGAACAGGCCCGTTCCGCCATACGAATGCAGTTATACGACTATGCGGTCGAGCAGATGAATGCGGGCTATGTGTACGAGACCGCCGATTCCTTCGAAGCCTACTTTCCGCTTTTGCCACGCAATACCGAAGAAATGCGCCAGACGCGCTTGTATACCGACAATGTGTATCCCGTTACGGAAAACGAAGAGGGCGTATTGCATATGCACGCTTGGCCAGGTTGTCCCGCGGCGGCCGAAGAAACGTTCTCCGGATTTGGATCCGTTGCCCTATATGAAGCTGAAGGCCTTCCGAGCTGCGAGGTTTGTGAATTTAGCGCTGCGAGCGTAGGGCGTGTTGCATCGGCTTCAACCTCGATTGAAAACGGGTTTGAATACCATTATCGAATCGTTGCGCATGAAGCGGAACTGTATCAGCAAGAATATGAAACGCTTACCCAGCAGTCGCAGAAGGTCAAAAATCCGGCTGAAAATTTGCTCGAAACCATCGGGCGGCTGCTTACAGATTCGCTCAATTACCGTATAAAAGTAGAACCGCCAGGACACGTAGGCGCTATTGCCATCGTAGTGGATTCGGGTGGCGTGAGTGCGGCAGACCTTGTCCCCAATAGTATGGTCGGCGGGCAGGCATATTTAGGTACGCGTGTGGCATTTTCTGCGGCAACGCTTGCCAACGATGACGCCAGTGAATCCGATACCGTCATTTCATCTTTTCTCGATGGGTTTCTTGCCGACACGTATGTGGGCGCCATTCCCGATGCAGCACTCGACTTATGGTCGAGCCTTCTTGTTATGTATTCGAAGGGCAACCGGTCTTTAAGCGAGCTCATTGAATCGTCGCTCAATTCCCTTCCTTTGGTGGGAGCGTCGGGCCTTGGGACCTGGGCGTCAAACAAATTTCAAGGTGTTATTGAAGACATGGGGTTTGAACCGCCCGATCTGGTTTCGCACAAGCCTGTTTTGGTCAATACCTACCATGTTGCAAAGGCCGACCAAAACGCTTTTACCCAGGGTTTGCTCGGGGCAAAGCAGGCATTTTCAAATGCGTATGGGGGCATAGCTCAAGATCCACTTGCGGCTTTAGTGGGCGTTGCGGGTGGTCAAGTGCTTACGACCTATGATTCTTGGGACGCCACTTTTGTTGTTGCTCATATTGAACTCTTTGGCGAAGAAGGCCCTTCCATTCCGCTTGAAATAAGTCTGCCACCTGCACTGAAAGATGCTGGTGGTGGTCTTGTTGAACAGGCAATAAGCAATTTATACGTGCACAGTGGGCAATCAGTTGAGCTCAGGCGGTGGGACTAATGGATTGCATGGAGCAACGTAGAAGTAGCCAAGGCCAAATGACGGTCGAGCTTGCAGTTGTTATACCCGTGCTCATAACGGTGGCCGTACTTGTCTTTAATGCCATGTTGTTTTTGGAAAACTGTGCAGCTTTTGACCGTCATGCCAAAGAAGCGGTACGCGTATACACCACCGCGCCTGCCCACGGACAAAGTGCGGCAGACAGTGCCGCGCTTGTCCAGGCTGCCTTGCAACAATCTTTTTCTGCTGACTATTGCGACGTGAGTGTACAAGCTGCTTCTGTGTCGTGGGGTTTTACTCGCTATACGGCAACCCTGCGCTTTACGCCGACACTTTTTGGTAGGGCTTTTTCAGGAGCGGTGTTTTCGACCGTGCTTCGACCACTTGAACACAGCACGCAACTTACCGTAGACCCCTACAAGCCCGGAGTGGTGTTATGAAGTCGCAGGAAAAACGTTTGGGGCTTGCTTGTATATGCGTGCTGTCGCTTATCGCCCTGCCAGGACTTACTGGTGGGTTGGCGAATCATGCCAGTTGCTTACAGAACCACGGTGGCATGCAGCACGGCAACAACCAGAGTATCGACATATCGAAGGGCGGTGAAACAGATATACACGAAAGCATGGTGGAGTCTTTGTTTAATCGCATAGCAGGCAAGCACTATCAGGCCTGTTTGCCCGAATCGTTTTGCGAAGAAGTATTTGATCCTGGTCAGTGGGGTTCCTACCAATGTTATGCGGTAGAAGGCTTTGTGGGCTTGTTCTGGGATAAGCCCCAAAGCTCCAGCCTCGCTGAAGTATGGCAGGCGCTTGAACGTTCGGGCTGGAAACGTATTGGCCTGACCGACCAATCGTCGAGCTGCATAAAAGACACGGGTTCATACCGCTGGCTCAATGTTGGCGTGTTTTGTGTCAATGGCTGCATGAGTATCAATTTGAATTACCGAAAGGAGGCATAGATGGCACGGCTAAAAATATATCGCTCAAGGTTTTCGCGATTGCGCGGTCTATTAGGGACCTTGCCAAACGATGACCTGGTCATGCTTGTTCCATGTAGCGACGTGCATACCTTTGGGATGGCATATCCGCTCGATCTGGCATTTATAGACGCGAAAGGTCGCGTGATGAAGTCGTATCGCAATGTTGAACCTGGGTCGCGCCTGCGTTGTTCAAATGCGAAAGCAGTAGTCGAGCGTGCAAGTTGTGCACATAAAAAGTGGTTTGTCCCACGTCATTTTGCGGGGGAGACCATTTATAGGGCTTTGGTAAAGCCTGAGCAAAATATGATGACAGTAAAGAAAGGAAGTGCCCATGAGAACCTGTCCTGTGTGTCATGCGACTAGTTTTGATGATGTTCAAACTTGCTTTGGTTGCATGCATCGTTTCGATGACGATGCGGAAGTTGTTTCCGAAGAGCCCGTTATTGCAGAGCCGCCGAAGCGCATAGAGATACCTCTAGTAGAACCGCTTGTTGATTCATTTGTCGATCCATTTATGGACACGGAACCCGTGCAAGGCAAGCATGTGGCGCTGCAGCAACGTGCGTTCCCGCAGGCGGGTCAGGCACGTTATGAACTTGTGGTAAGCCTACAGCCAGTTATTGCAGAAAGGCTTGCACTGCCGCCTCGATAGACGCAGCGCCAGAATCTATAACGTCGGTGAAGCGCAAGGGCGTGGTATCCAGGTTTGCAAGCCCTGCGGGAATAGGTGCTGCGCTGGTTTCGCTGGCAATGCGTTCGTTTAACTGGCAGCCGGTAAGTTCTGCTACGTCTTCGGGCAGTGCTTCGCCGGGGGCAATGCCGTTCAGGGCGCGATAGACGTTGTCGCCAAACTTGGCCCAATGGGCGGTGCTGGCCACGAGGACGGGGTTTTCACCACGCAGGCGTTGTGCCACTTCGTAGGCCACAGCCGTATGGGGGTCCATCAAATAGCCCTGGTTTTCGTAGCAACTGCGAATGGTCTCGAGGCATTCGGCACTGTTGACCGAATCGCTTACGAAATCGGCGCGCAACTTAGCAAAGGTTTCGGCATCGACGCGGAAGGTGCGCGTGGTATTCAGGTCGTCCATCCAGCCGCGGATAGCTTCGGCATTGCGCCCCGTCAGTTCGAACAGCTGGCGCTCCAGGTTGGACGAAACCAGGATGTCCATGGAGGGACTAGGGGTGAGCACAAAGTCGCGGTCGCTAATATCGTAGGTACCCGTGTTAATAAAGTCAGTGAGCACACGATTTTCGTTACTGGCGCAAATAAGACGATCGATGGGTGTGCCCATTTGCTTGGCGTACCAGGCGGCCAAGATATTGCCAAAGTTACCCGTGGGCACACAGACATCAATGGGTGCCCCTGCTTCGACCTGGCCCTGTGCCACCAGTTCGCTGTAGGCAGAAATGTAATAGACCACCTGGGGGAGCAGTCTGCCCCAGTTAATGGAGTTTGCGCTTGAAAGAGCAATCTTGTGTTCATCCATGAGTTGTGCCGCAAAAGCTTCGTCGTTGAAGACCGTTTTGGCACCTGTTTGACAGTCGTCGAAGTTGCCGCGCACGGCCCAGACATACACATTGTTGCCTGCCTGTGTGGCCATTTGCTTGCGCTGGATATCGCTCACGCCACCGTCGGGATAGAGCACCCCGATGGAAACACCCTGCTTGTTGGCAAAACCTTCCAGGGCCGCTTTGCCTGTGTCACCCGACGTAGCAACCAGGATCATAAATTCATGGTCGAGTTTGCCTGCTTCGCGCAAATGCGCAGCACTTGCAGAAAAGAACAGCGGCAGGCATTGCAGAGCCATGTCTTTGAAGGCGCTTGTAGGGCCATGCCACAGTTCCAGAATATGGGTACCATCTTCTAAGGTGCTTATGGGGCAAATGTCTTCAGTGTCGAAATTGCTGCCATAGGCTGCTTGCATAAGTTCGTCTATTTCGCTTTCGGGCAAGTCGATATCGAAAGCCTTGTAAATACGTGCAGCACGCTGGTAGTAAGGCAACTGGGAAAGCGCCAGAATATCTTCCAAGGTCATGGTGGGAATATGTTCAGGAACAAACAGGCCACCACCTTCGGCCAAGCCTTCAACGACCGCCTGGGTAAAGGGGATAGGTTCTGCGATTCTTCCGCGTGTATCGATGTAATTATTGGTACCCATAGTTGCTCCTGAGATTATGCGTAAATTTCCTTTTCAACCACCAGGTCATTTTTAATGTGGCCCACCAAGCGCTGGAGTGCATCGATGCAGCGCGGACGAATGTCGGCGCCGATGAGCACATACATGATTGTGTCGCCCACATCCAGAACACCTTCGTTAAGCCAGGCACGTACGTAATACACGCCTTCCCAGGTGAGTGCTTCTGCAACAGCTGCTTCAAGGCCTTCCGCGTCGTAGGAAAATTCAACCTGTGCAACTTCTGGCATGTCTTGCCCTTCGCGCACTTGTGCTTTTGCCGTTTCGCGTACCACGCCATTGTGAATCAAGAACATCCCGCATTTACTGGCTTGTTCGCTTGCACGTGCTTCCGCAAGCCATGCGTCCATTGATGGTTCTGTCTTAGCCATGGGCCCTCCTTAACGCAGTGAACGTTCTTCAGTATAAATTATTATGCTAAACAAGACCTTCGGCATAGGGGCGGTCGCAGCGCAGGTTGCTAAAATTACACCGTTTGCGGCAAAGTGTGCAAATGCCGCTGTCATTACTCGTGCTTTCCGCGGTATTCCGATTGGTATTTTGCGAAGTATTCTGAGCGGTATTTTGATCGGTATTTTGCTCGGCGTTAGCATTCGAATTTGTTTTCCTGTTTCCGCGGGTATGCTTGCCTCGGCCTGAATACTCAACCTGGGTTTCAGGGCTTTGTTGGACTGTGTTTTCTAGTTCGCGTTCCGCAAGTTGCTCGTTCGCAATTGCCTGCGTAACTTGCGAAAAGCCCGTTACACCCAGGGCAAGTGCCCCTACGCCTGCCACGACATTTACCGCCTGGCCGATAGCGCGCCGACGTTGCGGGTTATATTCAATATGGAGGTTCTTTGCCAAGAACGACCAATGCGAAGCAAGGTGGACCGCCACGACAACACACAGCCCATACGAAGTTGCCGTATGAATTGGCACCCAAATGTCGCCCGGGTTAAACGCAGAAAAATCGAGACCCATATTCCAGAAAGTATTGCTAATAATGACCGAGCTGGCACCCAGTAAAACCATGTCCACCGCTAGCACGAACACGATAAATGCCAACACCTTTCGGCGGAAATTCAGTTCTTTAGCGCCCAGCGATTCAACGGTACTATAGATCCATTTGCGTGAAATAAACAGGTGGACCAAAATGCAAATAAAGAAGGCAAAACCCACGTATTCGTGGAGCGCATTGCCCGTCAACTGATAGAACATTTCGAAGACAAGCATGGCTGTTAATAAGACGTCTAGTACCATACGTTTCATTGCTTCTGACATGTTTCTAACTCCTTTTAAGTCATAAAGCTGTTTTGATAAGTTGCTGAAACAGCTTACGAACGGAGTCTGAAACCAGTCTGAAACAGCGCTGAGTTTTTCAGTTAGCTTTCAGGCAACACCGTGTCTTCCCGTGAGGGTTCAGGATGCGTTAAGTTTTCCGCTTAGCTTTCAGGAAGCTCGCCCTAGCATTTAATTTCGGCGCCAGCGCGTGTGTATACAAACCAAGTAAGCACCACCGTCGTTGCAGTAAATATAGCGAGAACCGTCAGCGCCACCGTGTAGTCAGACCTGAATAATACGGGCACGATAAACGCGCCATAGGCCGCGATGGCTGCCGTGAAACCGGTAACTTGCGACCCCTGGGCGCGGTCGGTAAAGATGTTGGGAATCATGCGGAAGCTCGCCCCGTTCGCCAAACCTGTCGTCATGAAAAGCACGAGGAAGGCGCCAAAGAAGAGCGTAAAGTTGTGGGCGCTAATGCCTGCCATGGCCGCCAGTGTTGCCGCAAGCATGACAACGAAGGACGCAAAAGCCACCTTTGCCCCCGACTGGATGCGGTCTGAAACCCAGCCGCCCACAGGCCGCAGCGACGCGCCAATAAGGGGTCCTAAAAACATCATGTAGCGCGCGTCCACGTCGGGGAACACCACCGCAATAATAAGAGCCAAGGCCATGGAATAGCCAATAAAAGAACCAAAGCTGCAGGTATAGATCCAGGTCATGAACCACGTATGCTTGTTTTTAAAAATAGATGCCATCTGAGCAAAGGTCTGCCGCGGCATGGGCAGGTTGTCCATGAATGCCGCCACGAGCACTAGCGTAATAATGGTTGGTACCACCCAGACAAAGCAAGCGTTTTGCAGGAATAGCACCGTGCCAGCGGGCGTGGTTGTGCCTTGCCCCAAACCAAGCGACGTACCAATGACCAGAGGAGTTACGAGGTAAGCAACGGCTACACCCGCGTTACCAATACCCGCGTTCAACCCGTTTGCAGTTCCTTTTTTCGCTACGGGGAAGAAGTAAGCAATGTTTGCCATGGATGCAGAAAAGTTTGCCAACGCCAGGCCCATGAATGCAAACCAGAAAGCGAAGGCTACAAAAGGAGTTGCCGGATTTTGCACGGCAAGACCCAAACCAATAAGGGGTACCAGCAGAATAGCCGTGCATGCAAACGTGAAATTTCGTCCGCCAAAAATGGCAGGCATATAGGTGTAGACCAAGCGCAGCGTGGCGCCGATAAGGCCAGGAAGTGCCGTAAGCAAAAAGAGCTGTGAAGGGGTAAAGGAAAAACCAGCGTTACCTAGCTGCGCGCTTACCAAGGCGCAGAGCGTGTTAATAACAAACGAAAGCAGAAGGGCGATAATGGACACCACCAAATTGCGGTTAGCAATGCGCTTGCCATGGCGTTCCCAAAAGACGGGATCTTCTGGGTCCCAATGCTCAAGGATTTCCTTTCTTGTGGGATGTTCACTTAATGATGTGGACACGCTTACTCCCTTGACCGTGTTCTTATATTAAGTTGTTTTCCCTATAAACCATCTGGCGTGGTTTTCTGTTCTTGTTATATCAGTTTACTTGCCCAAAGCTTTTCGCAAACGTTCAAAATGCAAGAATTTCCCCGCTTCTGCCAGTGCGCAAATATCGTTCCACGTGGCAAACATGCAGTCAATGGCTTCGCTGTTTTGCAGCACCACGTCGTCTTTATTCACGTCAAGTTGAAACTTGTACATGTCTACGATGTAGTTGTCGCCCAATTCAAGGTCTATATTTTCGTAAGAGAAGAAGGGCTCTAGGGCTTGGCCCGTTACGTCCAGGCCCACTTCTTCGCGCACTTCACGCACTACCGCTTGGTCAGGTGTTTCGCCCGCAAGCACGCCACCACCCGTTACTTCCCAGCTGCCAGGCGCCCAAGCCTTGTCGAGCGAGCGCCGGGTAATAAGGTAGCGCCCCTGTGCATCTTGCACCACGGCAAGTATATAGAGGACGAATTCGCCCGCCGCCATATGTGCGTTTTTGCGCGGCACACTTTTACCCGTAAAAATGCGGTTTGCGTCATAAATGTCGACGAATTCTTCCATGCTTTCTTTCCTGTGCGTGGCTAGCTGCTTGCGCCGCTTTTACCATTTATCCAATTATCCAGTACCTAGAATAGCAGTTTTTCCCAAGTAACTTGACAAGGCTTACTCCAATGCACTAAAGTACCCTTCCATAAACCTGTGAGAGGGAAGTGCCTTTTGCACACGCGCCCACAGCGAGCCAGGGGTGGTGGAAGCCTGGCGGAGATGCGGACTTAAGGATGGGCCCTTGAGGGCTGGGGCAAAATTGCCCGCCTGGTGCCAACCGGGAGGCAAGAGTAGTTTCGGACGTAAGCTGGCGTTAACAGCAGAAGCGTGATGGCGCTTCATGAGTGGGTACGAACGTACCAAGCAGCGGTGGCACCGCAGGAGTTTTCAGAGCTCTTGTCCCTGCAAAAAGGAGACAAGGGCTTTTTGTTTTGTCCGGGTCTCCTTGAAGGTTCGCCTGCATGGGCAGACGAATCGCTTGGACAAGGCGCCTGCCATCACGGGCGCAGTAAAGCCGCAGGACGCGGCAGAAAAGGAGGCCAAAGATGGCAGTAGTAGAAAGCATCAAGGACGTATTGGACAATCGAGGCGCCATGAGCGCAGCGGGCAACGACCCGTACAAAATCTATTTGGACGAAAACGAAATCCCCACGCACTACTACAACGTGCGCGCCGACATGAAGACCGACCATCGTCCTATCATGAACCCGGGCACGGGCAAGCCAGCAACTTTGGAAGACCTGGAGCCGGTGTTCTGCACCGAACTGGCAAAGCAGGAGCTCAATGACACGGACGCCTTTATTGAAATCCCCGAAGAAATTCGAGAGTTCTATAAGATGTATCGTCCCAGCCCTTTGGTGCGTGCAACGTTTTTGGAAAAGCTTTTGGACACGCCCGCCAAGATTTACTACAAGTTTGAAGGCGGCAACACCAGTGGTTCGCACAAGCTGAATTCGGCCATCGCCCAAGCCTACTATGCCAAGCAGCAGGGTCTGAAAGGCGTAACCACCGAAACGGGAGCAGGCCAGTGGGGCACCGCGCTTTCCATGGCATGCAGCTTTTTTGACCTTGATTGCAAGGTGTACATGGTGCGCTGCTCTTATGAGCAAAAGCCCTTCCGACGTGCGGTTATAGAAACCTATGGGGCATCCATTATCCCGTCACCTTCCGACACGACCGAAGTCGGGCGCAAGATTCTGGCGGAATTTGAAGACCATTCGGGCAGCCTGGGCACCGCCATCTCTGAAGCGGTAGAGGTGGCGCTAACGAGCGATGGCTACCGCTACGTACTGGGCAGCGTGCTCAACCAGGTGCTCCTGCATCAGTCGATTATCGGCTTGGAAGCCAAGGCGGCCATGGAAAAGATCGGTGTGTATCCGGACATCGTTATTGGTTGTGCGGGCGGCGGCTCCAACCTGGGCGGACTGATGGCTCCCTTCATGCGCGACAAGCTGCTGGGCAATAAGGCGCCTCACTTTATCGCGGTCGAACCCGCCAGTTGCCCGTCTATGACGCGCGGCAAGTTTGCCTACGACTTCTGCGATTCGGGTCAGATTACGCCACTTGCCAAGATGTATACCCTGGGTAACGGCTTCATGCCCAGCCCCAACCATGCGGGCGGCCTGCGCTACCACGGCATGAGCCCCATTCTGTCGCAGCTCTATCATGACGGCTTCCTGGATGAAGCCCGCGCGGTGGAACAGACGAGCGTCTTCGATGCCGCCGTGCAATTCGCACGCGTTGAAGGTACCCTGCCAGCGCCCGAAAGCGCCCATGCCATTCGCGTGGCTATCGACGAAGCCCTCAAGTGCAAGGAAAGCGGGGAAGAAAAGGTTATCCTGTTTGGTCTTACGGGCACGGGTTACTTCGACATGTATGCCTACGA
>CAJOJB010000033.1:0-11049 GCA_905234635.1 uncultured Eggerthellaceae bacterium
ATAGCCGCCTGCGCCATGAATTCAGCGCTGGCAGCCAGTTCTTCTTCCTGGGTTTTGCGCACCAGGTCCAAAGGAGCCTGGGCGCGTTCAAGGATTTCGGCGGCATAGCCTAAAATATCCAGATCGTCAGCCAGTTCAAGCGACTCTAAGATTTGCAATACGCGCGAACGGAAGGCAAAACGCTCGCTCGAACGCACAAAGTCAATGGCCTTGCTAATAGAACCGCTGCACGCCTGAATGGCCACCGCAGCTTGCAGGGGCGCCACGCCGGTATTCTGGCACACAATGCCCACCGCTTCGGTATGCGGGATATGCCTAAACGGCACCACTTGGCAGCGCGACACAATAGTAGGAAGGACGCTTGTCTGCGTGCGTCCAAGCAAAATAAGCACCACGTTGGCAGGCGGTTCCTCCAAGGTTTTCAGGAAGGCATTGGCAGCTTGCACGCTGAGCAAATCCACACGGTCGATAATATAAACCTTGCGTTTGGCCTGAATGGGGGCCATGTCTACGTCGGCCACAATTTCGCGGATTTGTTCGACCAGATAGCCACCCGAACCTTCGGGCTCAAAGTAGCGCACATCGGGATGATTACGACGCATAACGCGCTTGCAGGCTTCGCAGGTGCCGCAGGCCTTGTCTTCGCAAATAGCGGCTTGAGCAAGCGCGTAAGCCGCAAGGGTTTTGTTCGAACCCGCGGGCCCCGTGAACAGATAGGCTTGGCCAATGGCGTCTTGCGCTACCACCGAACGCAGAAAGTCGCGCACCTTTGGTTGCCCCAATATGCCTGAAAAGACGTCGGACACGGCATTTACCCTCTTCTTGGCTCCTCTTCTAAGGTCCTTTTCTTAAACCCTTTCGGTACCTTTTCTTAAACCGTTTTGGTTCCTTTTCTTAAACCCTTTTTTAGTCCCTTTTGCGCTGTTTGGACTGAACCAGGTTTGCACCTTCAAAATAGTCTTCAGTAAAAGGAAGATCTTCGGCGTCCCAGCCAAAAAGGTCGGCCACCGCCGCAAATACCAGCTTGGCCGTTTCGGCCTTGGTGGGTTGCGATACCACCGTGCGCACGCGGACGGGGCTTGCCTTGGCAATATCGCGGAAAGCCTGGTTAACCGCTTCGTGGAATTCCACGCCCGCGCGTTCAATGCGGTCGCCGTCGCGCCCGTGCATGGCGCGTTCGAGCCCCACGCTCGCCGAAGTGTTCGTTTCGATTAAAACCGTGCGGTCGAGATGCACGCCCTGACACGCAAAGATATTAGCTTCGCGAATAAATTCACGGTCGAGGCCGCGCCCGTATGCCTGGTAGGCGATGGTGGAATCGTAAAAACGATCGCACAGCACCACGACCCCTCGTTCAAGGGCGGGCTTAATAACCTCAAATACAATTTGGGCGCGGGCCGCTTCGTAAATGAGCAGCTCCGTTTCGGGTGCCATTGCGTCGTATTCGGGGTTTAAGACCAAGTCGCGCAGCACTTCGCCGATTTCGGTGCCGCCTGGTTCGCGCAAGCACAACACTTCGTAGCCCGCGTCGCGCAGCGCTTCGGCCAAGAAGGTGATATGGGTAGTCTTACCCGACCCGTCGCCACCTTCAAAGGTAATGAATATGCCTTGTTGTAAATCTTGCATGAACACTCACCATACTTAGCCTTGCTTTAGCCCCAGCCTTGCTTTAGCCTTGCGATACCCCTACCCTAGGCCTTCACCTTCTTCTTGCCCTTCGTCTTGCTTGCCTTCTTTTCTTTGGCTTCAGCTTTGCCAGGGCAGTCGTAGTTGGGACACAGTTTCCAAGGTCCACGATTGGTAGTAACAATAACCATAGGCGCGCCGCAGTGTTCACAGGCTTCTTCGGTCGTGGTAAGTTCGCCACGCGCAGGAAGCGGGTAACGTGTACCGCATTCGTCGAAGTTGCTGCAGGTAATGGAACGCTTTAAGGTACGCGGGTTTTTGCGGGCCACCATCATGGCATCGATGCCGCGCTCGCCGCACACCGGGCAGGTGCCCACCACCACGTCTTCTTCTTTGTTCGATTCGCATTCAGGATCGACACAGTGCAGGAAAGGCTTCTGTCTGAAGGAGCTCACCTTTACTTGCGGCATGCCACAAATGGGGCACGGCGTGTCGGTCGATTCAATCTTGCCTTGAGGCAGCGGGTAAGTTACATCGCAGTCGGGCCAACCCGCGCAGCCAATGAACTGCCCGCGCGTCTTTTGCGAAACGCGAATCTGCAGATCCTTACCGCACTTGGGGCACTTGCCCACATAGGCGTCCAGAGCCACAGCATCGGCCAGGGCTTCCTTCACTTCTTCAGAATGTGGCATGAGTTCAGCCAGCTGTGCGGCCAAAAGCGCACGCGAATGCCCCACGACCGCATCCTTGGTGGTTGCGCCTTCAGCAATGTTGAGCATTTCTTGTTCGAGCTGGGCCGTCATTTCCGGTGTGGTGACATGAGGCGCGAACTGACCTAAGGCGTCGCACACCGCCATGCCCAGCGCGGTAGGTTCGATGGGGTCGTTGACTATGTACTTCACCGCATAAAGACGGTCAATCATCGAATGGCGCGTGGACTTGGTGCCCAGGCCGCGCTTTTCCATTTCCTGAATCAAGCGCCCCTGGCTATAGCGTGGAGGAGGTTCGGTCTGCTTGGCGGTACAAGTGGCGCCATTGAAGGCAAGCTTCTGCCCTTCGGTAAGCACGGGCAGCTGTTCGTCCTTCTTCAGGCCATAGGGGTAGATTTCCCTAAAGCCTGGATCTACCAGCACATCGCCTTTGGCCACGAAGGGCTCGCCCGCCACGTCCAGGTTCACCTTGGTACCTTCCACCGTTGCAGGGCCTGAAAGCGTGGCCAAGAAGCGGCGTGCGACCAGGTTATAGAGCTTGTATTCAGCCGCGGGCAGGTCGTCTGGTGTAGCTGCAGCTGTGGGATAAATGGGCGGATGGTCGGTTTCTTCCTTCTTTCCCCGCGTGGCGTGCAAAGGGCCACCCGAAAGCAGCTTGTCGCAATAGGGCGCGTAAGCCGGATTACCCTTGAGGCGCGCCACGGTTTCTGCCAGGTTCAGGGACGCGGGATATACCGTGTTGTCTACGCGCGGGTAAGAAATATAGCCGTCCATGTACAGGCTTTCGGCAAGGCGCATGGTACGCCCAGGTGACAAGCCTTCGCTTGCCGCCGCTGCCATGAGTGACGTCGTGTTAAAAGGCGCGGGCGCGGGCACTTTGCGCTGCTTCTTTTCGATGGAAGACACCATGGCTGAAGTTGCTGGTTTGACCTTTTCCATCACATTAAGCGCATCTTCGGCCTTCTTGAAACGGGCCGTGGCGTGGGGCGCTTCGAAAGCATCGTCACCTTCGCCAAAGCTTCCCGTAATAACCCAGTAATCTTCGGGCACGAACGCCAGGCGTTCGCGTTCTTTTTCAACCACGAGCGCCAGCGTGGGCGTTTGCACGCGACCGGCGCTGCGCGTATTGCCATAACCTGCGAACTTCACGAGCGTCAGGTAACGCGTAAGGGCAGCACCCCAGATAAGGTCGATGTCCTGGCGCGATTCACCACTAGCCGCCAGGTTAAAGTCCATATCCACCAGGTTGTCGAAGGCGTACTGGATTTCTTCCTTGGTAAAGGCAGAATAGCGCGCACGCGAAACGGGAATGTTGGGGTTTACTTCTTGGACCATGGTAAGCGCGTCGGCACCAATGAGTTCACCTTCGCGGTCGAAGTCGGTGGCTATGACCACACTGTCGGCCTTACCCGCCAAGTTCTTCAAGGAACGAATGATGTCCTTTTCCTTGGGCAGCTTTTCCACGGGTGCGTACACCAAATACGGCAGCGCGTCCATCTTCCAACCCGCCAGGTCCACCCCGTCTTCGGTGAAGGGCTTCTTCTTTTTAAAGGGCGGTTTGGGCAAGTCTTCGGGAATGGCCGCTTCAAGCGCCTTACCGTCGACGCCAATGCCTTGCCAACCTTTTGTTTTCTTGTAGGTAAGTGTGGGAGTGAAATCGGATTCAAGAATGTGGCCACGAAGGCCGATGGTTACCCATTCTTCGCCGTCTTTTTCGAAGCGATAGACCGGCGTGTTATAAACCTTGTCTTTTTTGGGTTTCCCTACCCCTAAAAGCTGCGATATCTTTTCTGCAGCGTCGTTCTTTTCCGTTACAACTAACTTCACACGGTGCCCCTTCCATAGATTTAACGTGCGTGGGGATATGTCCTGCGGGCAGGACCTTAGCTAGGATACACGAAAAAGTCGCGCTGCATAATAAATGCACGGAATGGGAAAATGGGAATTTGGGGTCGGAGGATTTTGTCCCAAAACTGGGAAAAATCCTCCGACCCCAAATTCCCACTTTCCCACGACACGAAACAAGACCGCCCTGGGGAGGAGCAGGCGGTCTTGAATGCGGTGTGTTTCCCCAGCACAAGTGCTTTATGCAGCTTGAGCTGTCCCTTCTACACCAAGCGCGGCCATACCTTCAGCAATAGCGGTTTCGGCCTTTTCGATATTCGCGTAGGTTTCCGTGGGGTTATGCGCTGCAGTAGCGCCCTGATTCTTCTTGTCACTGGTAAGCTGTGCTTGGTATTGCGTGTAGAACACTGCCTTGGTGTAGGCTTCCTGAGCTGCTTTCAAAGCGCCTGCATCGGTGGCACTGTCGGAATTGGCTTTCACCAGTTCATCCTTGAACGCTGCCAGGTTTGCCTCAAGTGCCTGCTGGGCTTTTGCCAGTTCTTCCTGCTTGCCAATGACAAACGCGCGCATGGCTTCAGTGTCTTCTTGGCCCTGAGCCGTATGGCAAGTCAAACACTTCTCGAGTGCCGTTTCATTTTTCAGCGGATCACAGGCGAAGTGGTCGGTGTATTCGGTGCCATCTTCAGCTGTCGCCTTCACCATATGACAATCGGTGCAGGTAAGTCCTAGATTCTGATGATTGCTGCCCTGGAAGGTTTCCAAAATAGGCTTGTTGTTATCGCCAATAATGAGAGCGCCTGTTTCCTCGTCAATGCGACTAGCACCTACTTGGAAACCGTTGTCGACCATAACCTGAGTGATTTCTATGGGATTTTCTTCCCATGCTTCCATCATGGCCTTATACACGCTGTCGGCATCAATACCATACTTATAGATATCAACCGTGCCGCGGAATTCAGGCAACATATAAGCACTACTCGGTTCAAGCATGTGACACTGACCACACACGGCGTCGTCCTGGTTGATGTACTTGTTCCAGCTTTCTTCAGAAATGAATGTTGGCCAGAAACTTGTATTGTCGTCGACGCCTGCTTCGAGGTCTGCACTATGGCATACGCCGCAGCCCATGTATTCGATGGTGCCATCGTAGTGAGCGTCGGTAACCAGCATGTTTTCGTCGCCTACTTCTGCAAGCAGCTGCTTGTAGTTTGCGTTATGGCAGGAACCGCAATACAGCGGAATTCCATCCATGCCAAATGCCGCACCAAGAGTAGCCTTAAAGTTTTCTTCCATGGTCGCCATGCACTTGCCGCCATCTTCACGTTTTTGCAGCCACGTGTTAGTTTGCAGCGGATACTTTTCAGCATATTCAGCCAAGGTAAGCATTTCACCGCTTGCAGGCGCAGCCGCTTGACTTGCCGAAGCGCTGGAAGCGGCGTCGGATGAAGCCGATGCTTCAGCACTGTCCGCACTTGCCGCAGCGTCGGTACTTGCACTAGCGTCGGCACTCGCAGTTGCCGAAGACGCCTGGTTTTGCGCAGGTGCACAACCAAAAGCCACACCCATACAGAGTGCACAGGCCATAACAACGAAACATACAATTAGTTTTTTCTTCATGGCCCCTCCTTCCCTCTTTTTCCCTTTTTCTCCCTTAATCTTTTGCGTACATCACACCGCTTGTTTTAGCACCATATAACGTGGTGCCGTATACACCAATGAGTGTACGTACTTATCTATGACCTGCGTATATCCAGGTTTCATGAGTTGTGGCATAAACCCCAGTCTTCTGAAAGTGGGCATTTTCTAGCCAAAATGTGCCACGGTATCCTTTTTGGTAGAAAGATATGCGAAGTACTGTGCGACAATTAGCATCGGAGGAAGCATGGACCAGCCCGGAAGGCAAGACATACGTATTACACGTACGCGCAGCGCTATCAAAGCGGCGTTTAAGGAGCTTGCCGCAAAAACGCCTATCGACAAGATTAGCGTAACTTCAATCACCCAAGCCGCAGGCATCAACCGTAAGACTTTTTACTTGCATTATGAAGCCATTGAAGCGCTCCTCGACGATATCGTTTCTGACATCATGGACGACTTCTTCGAAAACTATGAGAAAACACCTGGCGAGCCCAAGGACATCGAAGGCCATGCGTATCGTTTCTTCCTTTTCCTAAGCAAGCAAGACGAACTAACCGAACATCTGGTTTGCACTCCGAGTTATTACGATTTTGGGAAGCGAATGTATCGAGAGCAAATGGCACGCTTCCGAGCGGTCGATGACCCCTTTGCTTGGATGGGAACCGACAAAGAGGAACTGCTTTTAAGCTTCATACGAAACACGGTCTTTGATATGTATCGCAATTGGGTGCAGCGAGGCAAGAAAGTTCCCGCGGAAGAAGTTGCCGAACTCGTTGCACAGCTTTCACATAATTCCGTCGCCGAATTTATGCACTAGGCAGATTGTGCAGTAGCTTCCTGGGCGGCTTCAAGTTCTTCGCGTTCAAGGACGCGCTGCATGGCAGCAATAGCACATTCGATCTGGCCGTCGTCAGGTTCGCGCGTGGTTAAGTACTGCATCTGCATGCCGGGCCACAGAATAACTTTCACGAGCGGACTTTCAGGATGGCTGCCCGCCCACTTCACCGTGATTTCGTAGGCCACACCGGCAATAAGCGGCATAAGCAGAATACGCACGATAATGACAAGCGTTAACTTCAGGGGACCGTCGGGCACGCCCCAAGCCGCAATAAGAGCATTAAGCGGCGTGATGGTATAGATGAGAATGGCAAGCACCATAACCATAATGAGAAAGGCAGTGCCGCAGCGCACATGCAGCCGCGGGAAGCTGCGCGCGTTTTCAGGCGTGAGCGGCAACCCGTGTTCATAACAGTGAATGGTCTTGTGTTCCGCGCCGTGGTAACCAAACATGCGCTGAATGTCCTTCATGCGACCTATAAGCCAAATGTAGAAGACGAACACCGCTACGCGCAATAGGCCGTCAACGATGTTCCAGGCAAGGGTGTGGTCGTCGTATTCGCCTACGATAAGATTGGTAATGAAGGCTGGCGCCACAATGAAGAGCACGATGCCCAAGACCAAACCCAGGACCATGGAAAGGACCATTTCCTTGTGGCCGAATTCACCGCCCTCTTCACCTTCTTCGCCTTCTTCGGGCTCTTCCACGAAAGCGTGCAAGGCGGCAATTTCTAAGGCCTTATACCCCAGCATGAGCGATTCGATGAAGGCCGTCACACCACGGATAATGGGCCAGCGTAGCCAGCCGTTCTTGGGCAAGCCGCTTGCCAGGTCGTGCTCTTCAATATAGATATTCTGGTCGGGCTCGCGCACGGCCACCGACCAGTTGTATTTCCCGCGCATCATAATGCCTTCAATCAAGGCCTGGCCACCCACATGGGTTTTCAGCGCCCCATCTTCGGCGAATGCCCGCTTTAAGTCACTTTCTTGCTGTTTAAACATAGACGTAATAATAGCGCAATGTTTGCTCCAGTTCAGGAAAGGCGGGACGCGTAATCTGAGCTTCATAATTCGTGAATCGCCAACAAGGCGATTCACACTTTTAAGGTGAAGCGAAGTTAGTGGAGCGCACGAGTTCAAAATGTCCAGTGAACATTTTGAACGAGCAGCGGCAGCGTTAGCGGACTGCCTTCCCTGTGTAGGAGTAAATTTTTACTGTTCCCTAACAACCTTGGGGTATGGTTCGCCGCAAGTCATCTTACCTTCTTCACAACCACCGCGCACGCAAGTGGGGCCAGCGTCCATGAAGACATAGGGCGCCAGCGGGCGCACGAGTTCGAGCATCTTCCATGCCAGTTCGCGAATTTCCCACTGGGCGCGATTGCAGCAGCGCACCGTAAAGAAATGGTAGAGTTCGCGCGCGTTCATGGTTACCACGATCTTGGTTTCGGCGGCGTTGGGTAGCAGGTAACGGGCGTCTTCCGCTTCAATGCCTGCTTCAACCAACTTGGTGTAGGCGTCCACCGTAGCCTTCATGGCATCGTTGAACAGGGCTGTCTTTTCTTCGTCTTCAGCAATGGAAGGCGGCAGCACGTAAGGTACGTTACCGTCCTTGAATTTCACGTAGCGCTGGGACTGCTGGTTATAGCTAGCCAGGCGGTGGCGTACCAGCTGATGGGTCAGGGCGCGCGAAACGCCGTCGATAGCAAAGGTAAAGCTGGCGTGTTCGAGCGTAGAAAAATGTCCGCCCGTCATAATAACCTTCAGCACGTTTTGAACCGTTTGGTCGGGCATGGTTTCCATGAGTTCGGCCGCACCAACAGGCGCATAACAAAGCCTGGCGGCGGTAGCAATGGCTCGTTCGGGGTTTTCGGTATGGTACAGTAATTCGACGTTCATAGGGTTCTCCCTCTCATTTCCATCCGCCATGGGACGGCCCACTCGCTAACTGTAGTACAGTGCAAACGGTCAAAATACTAGCGATTGCACGAAGAAAAACATCTTCCCGTGCACCAAGAAGAATAGTAATAGAATAATGAATAGGCAAAGAGGGAAAGGGCTCCCATGCGTGTAAATAACACAACATCTTCCGTAATCGGGAAATTTAACCCCATTTTATTGGGTGCAGCAGACTGGAATACGGAATGGAAGAGTTTGCAGGAGATCCGCCGAAAAAACGATAAAAGCGAATACTGGAATAAACGCTCGATGGACTTCGATAAGCCAGGTAAGGTAAGTACTTATGTGCAGGATTTGCTGTCGCGTGCGCACATTGAAGCGGGTAGCACGGTATTGGACATGGGTTGTGGCACGGGCAGCGTAGCGCTTCCCCTTGCACGTGCGGGCCACACCGTAATTGCTGCAGACTTTAGCGAAGGCATGATTGCCGAAGCGCAACGCCGCTTTGCAGCCGAAGAACTCGATAGTATTGAAACCCACGTGATGGCCTGGGAAGACGATTGGGCCGAAAAAGGTCTAGGCAAAAACAGTGTCGACATAGTCCTCGCTTCCCGATCGCTTGGTGTATTTGATCTAGCAAGTGCTCTCGACAAGATGAACTTTGCGGCACGCAAACGCTGTATTGCCACTATGAGTTGCGGGCAGTCACCACGTATGGATTCGCGCATTTTAGCGGCCTGTGGCTTGGCTAACACGCATGGCCGAGATTACCAATATGCCTGGAACATTCTGACCAATAAGGGCTACCACGTAGACTGCAGCTTCATTTACAGCGAACGCAAAGACACCTTCGACAGCATTGAAGCGGGCTTCGAAGATTTTAAGCGCATGATAGACGATATTGCCCACCTCTACCCTGCCGAACAAATTGAAGGCGCCTACGAAAAGCTTCGCGTTTGGCTGGAAAAAAACAGTGTTGAAAATGAAGAGGCGGGACAAATGGATTCAAAGGGTTACCCCCAAGGTGCTTTGCGCCTGCGTGAAGTGCGCGTTATCCCCTGGGCCTACCTCGAGTGGACTGTTTAATGGGAATTTCGGGTCGGAGGATGTTGTCTCATTTTTACTCCGTCCCCTTTTGAGACAAAAAGCCCGCCATGAAGGCGGGCTTTTCATGCGCGCTCGGAGAAAGAGGTTTATTCAGCGACCTCTTCTTCGGCAGGGGTTTCTTCGCTTGCTTCTTCAGCAGCTGGCTCTTCGGTAACTTCTTCAGCAGGAGCTTCCTCAGCAGCTGCTTCTTCTGCAGAAGCTTCTTCGGTAGCCTCCGCGGCCTCTTCGGCCACAGCTTCTTCGGCAGCCTCCGTTGCTTCTTCGGCGGCAGCTTCCACCGCTTCTTCCGCAGCGGCTTCCGTTGCTTCTTCGGCAGGTGCTTCAGCCGCAGCCTTAGCGGCAGCACGTTCAGCCTTGCGGGCATATTCAGCCGCACGCTTTTCCTTTTCAGCAGCCTTAGCGGCACGCTCTTCGGCCTTCTTGGCTTCGGCGGCTTCTACTTCGGCAGCGCGCTTGGCCTTCTTTTCAGCTTCGCGAGCAGCAACCGTTTCCTTGGCAGAACCGAACTTGTCGGCAAAACGCTGCAGACGACCACCAGTGTCAATAAACTTCTGCTGACCCGTAAAGAAGGGATGACATTCGTTGCAAATGTCTACTTTGAGTTCAGGTTTGGTGGAGCGAGTCGTGAAGGTGTTGCCACAGGTGCAGCGAACCGTACACTCCATATACTCCGGATGCAGTTCTTTTTTCATGTCTTCAATCTCCTTTGTGCGCCTTGGTTTCCATACAAGGCAAAAGACGAACTTGCCTATAGTAGCAAATAAATGCCCGCATGCCTACAAATCCACAAATAACAGCGGAAGCGGTCGCGGAATAGAGCTATCCGAACTTCTATATACAGAAACATGGAACCAAGAGGTAACTAGAGTCGCTTGGTGCCTTGCCAGCCGCATGCCCCGCAGCATTCACATAGAACCAGGTGCCGTCGCCCGACGTGTCGGCACTGCGCAGCCACCAAGGACTTGCCTGGCTACCGCTGTGCATAACCAGCACGGAATTGTCGCCACTCGACGTAACACCCGCGTCCTTAAACAGCTGATACTGGCTCCCCTCTTGTTGCAGGGTACTGGAAGCTTCCTGGAATTCGGCATCAATCGAACCCATAACTTCAATGTAGGAAGGCAACCACATTACGTCGCCCGTTTCAGTGATGCTGTCTACTTCGCTGGTATTAGAAGCTTTCGTAACTTCAACAATCTTACTCGTCAGTTCTTCGGGCATGTTATTCCACAGTTCAACGCCCACATAGTAGGTCGCGTACGAAGAAGCCCAGCCACCAGCACTAGTGCCATCTTCATTAATGGCAGCGCTGCCAATGCCATCGGCAAACATAAAGGTAATGCCAGCCTTGCCCGACCCGCCAGAAGGCGTGTCATGATTAAAACCG
>CAJOJB010000033.1:11055-16016 GCA_905234635.1 uncultured Eggerthellaceae bacterium
CTGAAGTGCCGTCGTTTAAGGTAACGGCCTTGGTTGCAGCAGGGTCAAGCTTGCCGTCGGGTGTAACCAAACGGTATTGCTTAGCCACATACAGGGCGTCTGACGTGGAAGAAGCAGCGGCAATCTTGTCAGAAATTTCCTTGAGTTCGTCCCAGGTATATTCGTCAAGCGAAGCCTTCGCTGCTGGGTTGGTAGGTTCTTCAATTTCGGAACTTTCAGCCGCTTCAGAACTCGCCGCGCTGCTGCTTGAAACCACCGGTTCACCCGGGGCAGGCAGATTGTCTTTATTTCCCGAACCCGTGCATTGCGTTAATATCAGCACGATAGCCATGAGCGCCGCAATAACAGCAAGAATAATCAAGGGAATACGGCGATCGGTTTCGACTCGAGATGATGGTAGTTCGGCTGCTTTATAGGCCGCTTTACGCGGCGTAGGCTTGCGTTGAGTAGGCATGGTTTATCTATCCTTCATTTAGTGCCGTCAATCTGCACCTATTGTACCGTTAAAGATACATATAGGCAAAGCGCTTTATGAGTCAACGAAAAGGCTTTGGGTAACATTTTATTTTGAGTCAACACGGAATAGTACAATCAGCTCGCAGGAAATAGTAGGCTTATTATTGTCGCAATAATGCATAAAAAGCATTTAGATTTTGTAGCAAAGATACCTTTACTAGCTTTTCTGGTGCTTTCGTAAGAAAAGCTTTATACTATTATGGCTGTTACTTACAAAAAGAAACTAAAACGCATAAGGAGTAAGCATGGCTATTGTCGAACAGAAAAAACTGCGCGCCCTTCCCGAAAACAATATCGAGGCCACCCTTTCGCTTATGGGCAATAAGTGGCAAGTGCTTATTGTGCGCGATTTGCTGCCTGGCACGAAGCGCTTTGGTGAATTGCAGCGCGCAATTGGAGGCATTTCCCAGAAAGTTTTAACGAGCCATCTGCGCGAAATGGAAGCCAGCGGGCTAATTCATCGCGAAGTATATGCCGAAGTTCCTCCGCGTGTTGAATACAGTCTTACCGACCTTGGGCGGAGCCTACAGCCCATTTTAGATTCCATGGATAGCTGGGGCGCGTCGTATAGGCGCTTCCTTTCAGGCGAATGATAAATTGTACCGGGTACATTTGATCATCCTTCGGACGATAAAATGTACACCGGTACACGATTTATCATTCGCCTTACCCGGTACACGATTTATCATTCATAGCCCAAGGCCCTGTCTTCGTCCGGATGCTGCACCGTCAGCTCGCCATCGATCAGACGGATCACACAATCTGCATCTGCCTCTTCCGTCAGCAGATTCTCATAATTATATTCAACGAGCAGATACGGTCCGTCCGCGTCTTCTCTTGCATAGATCCGTACGATCCTCTTTGCCAGATCGATCGACGTCTTCAAAGGCTCCTCGTTTTCCAGAGTGACTGTGACATAACTCGCCGCCTCATCCCCCAGATCCTCATAATCAAACGTTACCGTCTCCGGCGTTCCGTCCCCGTCAGCATCCCATTCGATAAAGATTACCAGAGGATGAGAAACATCAAAATCGCCTCCGTTTGTTCCGTCATCTTCCGTTTCGTCCGCTGCGGACTCTGTGCTTTCTGCATCGGCAGAAGCTGCTGCCGGCGTTTCTTCCGCAACAGAAACAGTTTCTTCAGACGTGCTTCCGGTTCCTACTTCTTCCCCGGGATCCGCTGCATTGCCGCATGATGTCAATACAAATGCCGCAAAGATGAAGACACATGCTGTAATCCATACTCTTTTCTTCATCTCGATCCACATATTCATGTATATAGAATAAACACGACAACGACCTGTTATTGCCTTGTTCTATCAATCACTATCGGATGTCTGGAGCGGGCTGTTTACTGCGCCTTCTCCTATCTTGTGCAAATGATCGAAGAGATCCTTATAATCTGCCGCCTGCTGAGAATCCTGCGGGTTGTACTGCAGATCCGAAGGATAGATGGCCACAAACCTCTTGTTCACGTTCTGCCCCAGCCCTGCAACATGAACCTCCATGGGAAATTCCTCGTATGAAGTATCGTCCAAATCAAAGGCCTTGATGGTCACGAGCCTGCCGCCGTATCCTTCCTGCTGCGCAGAGAAGAGGTAGAAGGTAACGGAATCGCCCTCCATATCAAAGCTGTACTTCTCGTTGTCGGGCATGACAAGCATAAAATCATTGAAGTAGAGGTATTCAATACCATCGCCGGGCGCAACCGTCTCGAAACCCTTACTGACATCATAGCTGTCGGATGCACCCGAGCCGCTTGACGGAGTGCCGCCGTCTTTTGACGCATCGGGTGCTACGCCCGCAGCGGCGCTACTGTTAGTCTCTTCAATCGAACTGTCGTCTCTGGCGACGCCATTTTCTGCGATCAGACTGTCTATATAGTTTTTGAGCATGTGCAGGTTCTCCACTTCGTACCTGCTGCCATCTTCGAGCAGAAGTATGTCGCCTTCAAAGTTGAAGCGCAAAGTCGTATTGCTTGTTGCAATCTTGATATCTAATCCATCGTCATCCACACCCATCTTTGACTCATCTTTGATGTTGACATCCTTAAGTCTCAGATAGATGTCCTCTATCATTGCAGCATCATCGATTTGATCCGCCGATATGCCGCCCTCTGTCGCACGGACGTATTCAATCGTGGTGATATCTGTTGCGGGCAGGGATTGAAGGGCGTCCATCGCGGGCCACGTCGTCGAACTGTCATTCGGCTTTGTTTCTTCTACAGACGTTGTGTTTTCTTCTTCGTCCGTAGACGCTGTATTTCCCTGACCACTGTTGCAAGCAACGAGAGTAATTATCATTATTAAGGCAGTCAACAAAACAAGTAATTTTTTCATGACGATTCACCCTTTCCGTATAATATGTATGAATGATAAATTGTACCGGGTACATTTGATCATCCTTCATCATTCATCACAGCAGAACCATCCCCAAACACCCCCCCATTACGTTCGGCCAACATACTTTTACGTTTATGCAACTACCGCTTTCAAGTGTAGCCGTATGTTTTCACCCGTTGAGCAGCAAATCTTATTTGTCATTGACAGATTGGCAATTCACCTGACATACTCTTTACAATCAGGAAAAATTGCATGGAAAGCTTATCCATTTTCCGTACAAAGGATGCACCATGGCCTTTTCCCTCGAGCTGAAAAACTATCTGCAACAGCTAGACATTAGTGCTGCTGACTTAGCACAAGAGTCGGGCATTTCTCCTTCGACCTTAAGCCGCTACCTTTCGGGTGAGCGCAGCCCTGCATCTTCAAGCGAAGCGGTGCTTCAGCTTGCACGGGCCCTTGAAAAACTAAGTAACGGTACGGTAAGCAAGCAGGACGTTGCGCGCACACTTCATAAAGAAATAACTGGCAGTGAAGTTGACGCGCATACCTTCACCGCGCATTTTTGCACACTTATGGACGCGCTCGATATTAACGGCAACCGCCTCGCACATGCCCTTGGCTTCGACCCAAGCTATATTTCGCGCATACGTACTGGACAGCGCCACCCGGCAAATGTTGCCCAATTTTGCGACCAGGTTGCCCGCTATATTGCACGAAGCTGTACCGATGCGTACCATATTGAAAGCATTGTCATGCTTACCGGTGCAAGCGCTCAAGACATTGCTAACCCTGAAATCTGCGAAAACCGTATTCGCGATTATTTAGGATCAAACGTTGCCACTGAACCACAGATACCTGCCACGATTGAACCGCTTTCAAAATTCTTGGCTACACTTGACGCATTCGACTTAAACGCTTTTAAGGATGAAATTCATTTTGAAGAAATAAAAGTACCCACACTTCCCTTCCAACTTCCCACACAAAAAACCTATTCTGGCATTGAAGAAATGAAGCAGGCTGAACTTGACTTTTATCGCGCTGCTATCCTTTCCAAAAGCATAGACGACATTATTTTTTATAGCGACATGCCCCTAGAAGAAATGGCACAAGACAAGGAATTCCCCAAGCAGGTTATGAAAGCGGTAGCACTGCTTATTCGCAAGGGTATAAAAATTATTAACATCCACGACGTACACCGGCCCATAGACGAATTGTTCATGGGGCTTGAAGGCTGGGTGCCCGTATATATGACGGGCTTAATGGAGTCCTACTATATGCCTGCGCCTACAAACGCGGCTTTCTTTCATTTCCTGCGCAGCGCAGGAACGGTGGCCTGCTCTGGCGAAGCTGTGGTGGGCGACCAAGGAAGTGGGCGTTACGTGCTTACCAAAAACGCCGCCGACGTGGCTTACTTTCGCACGCGCGCCATGCAACTGCTTGCGCACGCCAAGCCGCTCATTAAGGTCTATACCGAAGGGCACGAAAAAGAACGCGATAAGGCACTACGTAAACTTCGTAGTGCGTATGGCGATAACACCGTAACCGTAGGCGAAGGCGACTTTAATACACTTACTATTACTGCCCTGCCTGGGCGCTATGTGCTTATTTCGAAAAGCAACCCACCAGCCGTGGACTTTTTAGTTGAACACCCCGCGCTGGTTGCGGCGTTCGAACAATACGAACCTACACTGTTTTAATAAACCGAGTTCGACACTTTTTTATTATTGTGCAAGGTCGACAATTCGTGTGGCAATTCTTCGGATTGACTCATCATTAATGTTACCGAAGCAGGTATCGTTGACTCATAATTAAAATGTTACCCAACGATGCCTCCTCCTCTCATTGGTCTGACCGCTAGTTTTCGCAGTTCCTCTCTTTTCTGATGGTAACAGGATTTATAGATAGATACTGGTGCTTGAGCCTTTCCTTAATGTCGGAATCGACGTTCTCGTCATCCATAATCCTTTGGTAGCGCTTCCTGGTCGCCTTGGTGATTTCTTTTCTCGTATTCATGCTTACCCGCATACGAACACCTCCTGCCTAGCAGAAGGGTATTACTGGGTAACATTTATTTATGAGTCAACGAAAAGGCTTTGGGTAACAT
>CAJOJB010000034.1 GCA_905234635.1 uncultured Eggerthellaceae bacterium
CATAATCAAAGGTCTTGTGGCCGTCAGCGTCCACCTTGTAGAGGGCAGCGGGGCATACACGCACGAGCTTTGCAAATTCGGCGTCGTCCACCGCATCGATGTTATCGCCCACTAATTCAATATGAGCATTATCTTCATCGACGTTGTACTTATTAACACCAATAAGTTCGTCAACATTAACGGTAATTTCGGGCAAGTTCATGGTAGTACCTCCCCTTTCCTAGAGTGCCTTCAGGGCACGACGGACATCGCCTGCCAGCTTGAACAGACCACGCTTTTTCACAATGGGCATAATGCGCTTCTGCAAGTGCGTCTGCGGAGTACCATCCACAATAAACATGGAGTCAAGAATTTCGCCAACCATCTTAGGATAGTCGTTAAACATGGCATCCCAGTGCTCCATGGTATGCGGCCATGCTTTAAAGGTGTTCAGATCCTTCATGATGAAGGACTCTTCCATCTTGGTCTTATACGATGACAGCCCAGCTTCAGACACGTCTTCAGCGTCAATAGCGTCGCAGGCAGCTTCCGCAGCAAAACGACCGCTGGCGATAGCCAGGTCCATACCACGCACCATATACCCCAAGTTCATGCACAGCATGGCAGCGTCACCGGCAATGAGCGCTCCTGAGTGAACGTATTTTGGCGTCATATTTGCGCCACCCTCGGAAACCATATGACCCGAATGTTCAACCATGCTTGCGCCACGGATAATAGGTGCCACGGCCGGATGCTTTTTGAAATCGTCCATAGCCTGATAGATAGTGGTATTGGCCTTCGCCATTTCGGAAATGGTGGCAACCAAGCCCAACGAAACGCTTTCCTTGTTGGCATACACAAAGCCACCGCCAACTACACCATGGGTGCAGTCGCCCACAAACAGCATGGCGGCGCCTTCGTCCTTTTGACAAAGGAAGCGGTCTTCTACCTGTTCAGGGTTTAGTGCATAGACTTCCTTGATACCAACTGCCATCTGATTTGCAGCAGGTCGTGAAGCGCCGAGGTAGCGTTCTGCCAGCAGGCTGTTCTGGCCTTCTGCCACAATGACAACCTGGGCAGTAATTTCGTCTTCGCCAGCCTTAATGCCCACAATATTGCCTGCTTCGTCTTTGAGCAGCTCTTCAACAGCAATGCCAGAAATAATTTCGCAACCGGCATTTTCAGCAAGTTCGGCGAGCCAGCCGTCGAAAGTAGCGCGCAGTACGCTATAACTTTCACTGCCTTCTTCGGAAAACTTTTCACTGGTATAGTCGATAGTCATATTCGAAGCAGGATCAATCATGGCAATGCGTTCATGGGTAATCTTGCGCTCGAAAGGAATATCGGCCCAGTCGACTTCGCCTTCTGCATAGTCGTCCAGCACCTTCTTCAAGGAATGGGCGTAAATGCGACCACCCGTCATATTCTTCGTGCCCGCAAATTCACCACGTTCGACTACCAGCACGCTTTTACCGTGCTTGGCAGCAACATAGGCCGCTATTGAACCAGCGCAGCCGCATCCTACCACTACAACATCGAAGTCGCGCTCTTCTAATGGCATAGCTCCTCCTTTGTTCTGTCCTGGAAATGACACACGAAAAAAAGCCGGCCGCAAGAAAAGTGCGGCCGGCATAAAACCTACTACAGAGCGGCAGTTAAGGCTGGGAGGGCTTCCTTGAGATCACCCACGAAACCATAGTCGCATTGCTTGAAGATAGGAGCATTTTTGTCCTTATTCACCGCAATAACAACTTCGGACCCATTGCAGCCAACCATGTGCTGCATCTGGCCAGAAATACCGCACGCAACATAAGTCTTAGGCGAAACAACGGCGCCAGAAACACCGATATAAGCTTCCTTCGGGAACCAATCCACACCTTCAGCGAGAGGACGACTGCAGCCAACTTCGGCGCCCAGCTTAGCGGCAAGGTCGCGTGCCAGTTGTAGATCTGCTTCGTCGGAAAAGCCGCGACCGCAGGCTACAATAGCATCGGCAGCAGCCAGGTTAATGTCAGCCTTGGGAAGAGCTTCTTCACCCTGCTTGGTAACAGCATTGGCAGGAGCCTGGAACGCAAGTTCTTCAACGGTGTCGGTACCTGTTGCAGCAGACCCGTCAAATACGCCAGATCCTACGATGAATGCAGGAATGGCTTCAGCGTTTGCCGTACGCACACCAGCGCCACCAAAATACATGGTGCTTGCCTGAGTGCCGTTGATTTCAGTAGCACCAGCGATAGCAGCAGTACCCAGCGCAGCCGTAAGACGACCAACCAGGGAAAGAGGGCGAAGGGCGTTTTCGGCAATGATGCAGTCAGCACCTTGTGCGTCGAATGCGCTCTTTACGGACAGATACGCGTCGTCGGCGATATTGCCAGCAGGAACATCAATATGTACACATACATCGGCTACGCCCGTAATCGCAGGAGCGCCCACAACACACAGAACAACAGAATCGGCTACGGTACGAGCGCCGGCACACAGTTCGCGAGCTGCGCCTTCATTTTCAGCAATAACAAATGCTTTCATGATTAATGCACCTTCCCTTTCCTACAGAGCAGCCTTGACGGCAGCGACGAACGAATCGATGTCTTCGAATACTTCACACTTGCGATCTACCGCTGCGGGGGCAGCCAGAGAAACAGTGCTTACTGCAGGTGCCGCAACGCCTTCAGCAGCAGAAACGTTCATGGGCTTCTTGCCAGCGGCGAGAATATCCTTCATGCCAGCAATGCGCGGTAGGGCAGCATCGGGGAGAATCGACACCACGCAGGGCAGCGGCACGTCTACGTTTTCAACAACGTTTTCAAGCACGCGCGTGCAGGAAACGGTGCTGCCATTGACCGTTGCTTTGGTAACGCCAGAAACATAAGGTACGTCAAGCTTGGCAGCCAGATGAACACCTACTTGCTTAGCGTAGAAGTCCGCAGAACCTGTGCCGACAACAATGAGGTCATAGCCATCAGCGGCGTTGGCCAGCTTAGCAAGTTCAGCAGCAGTGGCAGCAGAGTCAAGATCTGTTGCTGCATCGTCGGCAGTCAAGAACAGTTCATCAACGCCACGCGACAAGATGTTCTTCTTTACTTTCGAGTCGTCGGCAGCAGCAGCGCCAACGCTAATGGCCTTGACGCTTGAACCTGTTGCTTCGCCCAACTGAGCGGCAAACTCAATGGCATTCAAGTCGTATTCAGAGACAATTTGATGTGCTTTCGAAAAATCGAGCGATCCGTCGCCAGCAATCTGGATGTCCTGATCGTCGGGGATAATTTTGCATGCAACCAAGATGTTCATGGGAATATCCTTTCTCGTATACAGTTCATAGCTGCGTATTATTGCGCGTACTTCTTGGCAACCTGGCGGCCAGCAATATAGGCCATAATTTCGTGGGTGCCACCACCAAACATATTACCACGCATGTCGGCCCACAGACGGCCAATGCGTACTTCGGTGGTGTAACCAAGACCAGCATAAATCTGCAGAGCCATATCGGCAACTTCAAAGCACTCTTTGCAGCCATAGCGCTTCAGCATGGCGCTTTCCAGCTGAACGGGAATGTCGTTGTCGAGCATCCACAGGGTCTTGTACAGCATATTGCGGGTATTCTGAACTTTAATCTCCATGTCGCAAAGCAGTTCCTGAATAAGTTCGAGCTTAGCAATCGGAGCACCAAAGGCAATGCGCTGATTAGCATACCGAGCAGCATCTTCCAGAGCTGCCTGAGCCAGACCGAGCTGTTCGGCAACCACATAGGCACGCTCGACTTCGAAGTTCTTCATAAGCATCATGAAGCCCTTGCCTGGTTCGCCCATGCGCTGGTCTTCGGTAAGTACTACGTCGTCAAAATACACTTCGCAGAACGGAATGCACTGCTGGCCAATCTTGTGCAAAGGAGCTGTGGAAACACCAGGGGTGTCCATCTTGACCAACCAAAGGCTCATATTGCGATTGTCGTGGCTGGGATCTTCGTCCTTAGCAACCACGATGGTGTACGGAAGCACGGCGCCCATGGTAACCCAGGTCTTTTGACCGGACAGTACATAGGTACCGTCTGCCTGCTTCCTGGTAACAGCGGTCATGGACTGGTTGTCAGAACCAGCACCTGGCTCAGAAATGGCAAGTGAAGAAATAGGCCAGCCTGTTTCCATATAGTGTTCCATGCACTGTTGCTTCTGTTCTTCGCTGCCAAACTCTATGATGTCAAACATCGAAAGGCTGTTTTGATAGAGGATGTGCATGCAGCCACTCTTTTGGTACAGGCGCTCAATCATCAAACCAACAGTAACCTTGTCAGCAGGAACTCCACCGTATTCTTCGGGGATACCCATAAGGCCAAAACCTGCATCGCGATAGGCTTCGGCGATTTCGTCGGGCATGCCGCCCTCCGCATACATCTGCTCAACGACTTCGTCCGTGAAATAGCGCTCACAGAATTCGTCCACACTTTCAAGCAGAAGTTCCTGTTCGTCAGTAAGCTGAAAGTCCATAGCAATCTCCTTGCTTCGAGGCCTTCGCGCTTTTATGCGCGTTTACACGTTAAAGATACTCTTTGAAAACAAGCTTTACACGGTCAGTTTTTAATATCTGTGGTATATCTCTCCATTACGATAAATTGAAATAATTTAAGCTTGTTTTTGAATATATTTGAAATAGAAGCTATATTTGACCTGGTAAACAGCCATTTTTTGCCTAATTTATCCCCGATTATACTGATAATAAGTTACTAGACAATTTTTTTCTTTTATCCATCTTGCTATACTGTATCCCGATATTGCCCTACATCGATACAAGGAAGCTCTATGAGGCTGCACGAAACAAAAATCACGCTCGCAGAAGCCCTTGCCGACCTCTCCGAAGAAAAGCCTCTCAAAAAAATATCGGTTTCCGACATTGTGTCCAAAGTGGGCATCAATCGTAAAACCTTTTACTACCACTTCACCGACAAAACCGATCTTCTTATATGGCTGTTCCGCCACGACATGGCCACCGCGCTTAGGCAATACACTGAAGAAGAAGACCTTCTTTATACCAATACGAACAGCGACCTCGACCTGTTCCCCTACTATGTATTTATAAAAGAAGGTGTGCGTTCACTTGACGGCTCTCCCTTTGTCCGTGCCCTTGTGAGCGCATTCGAAAAAAGGCGCCCCTTGTACGCGCAGGCACTTGCAGACAATTCCCCCGATGGTCTTCCTGCTTATTTGCGTGAACTCTACACGCCTGCGCTCTACTGTGATACTGAATACATTCTCAGTAATCGCTTCTTGGAAAAAGATCAGCGCTGCTTCCTTGCGCAGTATCAGTTTGAAGCCTTGCTGGCCTACATTAGTCTTAAGCTTTCCCAGCAGGAAGAAAACATTATTGAAAGCTTTGGTCCTTTTGGCAACATTGTTCATGCATCCATTGCCGACGCAATCGCAAGACATCAACAGCAGCGCGCAGCCAACCATACTTAGGATCGCTTGCTCCATGCGGGCATTATGCAACTGGCTATCTGGATGCAAAAATATTGCGCACGTAAGCAGGGTCATTGACCAAGCTCGCTTGCACAACTACAATGAGTAATCGCCCTTTGGGGCTTTAGGGTCGTTAGCTCAGTTGGTAGAGCAGGGGACTTTTAATCCCAAGGTCGCGGGTTCGATTCCCTCACGACCCACCATAAAACAAGCGCCTCTTACTCGAGGCGCTTTTCATTTACTTTCACATTCCTTCTTTACGAGGCGCGATACTCTGAAATACGGTTGAGGATGTCGGCCGTAGAAGTAATACGCGTGTCATAACAGCGCGAGAAATATTGCAGACCGCCCTCTTGGGTACCCACCAATATAGTTGCTGTGGCGTCCGCTGGTACAACAGTCTTGTATCCGTAGAAGTAAGCTCCTGCAAGTGTTTGTAGCACACAGATATTGGTATCCATCCCCACCACGATGAGCGTATCCACGCCTCGGTCGCGCAGAATTTTATCGAGTTCGGTTTTGAAGAAACTATCGTAATAGTGCTTCGGAATAAGGATGTCTGAATCGCATAGCTCGAAGTCGGAAATGGGAAGGCTTCCCTGTTCGCCCTCCATGCCATGTTCGCCCCACAGCTCAATTTCGCGGTCGACACCCCTCACGTGGCTATCATGAGCAAAGATAACTGGCACGCCCACTGCACGAGCTGCTTTCACAATGGAAACGCAATTACCCGCCATTTCTTCCAGACCAGGCGCTATGCCTTCAGTGCCACCGTTTACGTCAACCACGAGCACGGCGCTATGCTCAAGATCGAGTTCGTCACCTGTCTGCCATATGGTATTCTGCGCCGTTGGCAAATAGACCATACGATCCGTTTCTGCTGCCTGAGAGAACTTCGAAATACGGTTCTGCTCTTCTGCAAGGTGTTCGCCATAGTGGTCAATTGACACCAAGAAAGCATCGCGGTCATCCGTCTGGGCTATATGCAAAGCTTGCAGGGTGAAAGCTTGGTTAAAGTCGCTAAAGTCGATGCGCACTTCTTCGCCTGTTTCCTTTGCCTTTTGTGCAAGCGCCTGCAATTCATGGGTCAAACGCGCAGTCTGCGTAGTAAAGACAATGTTCATGCCCTCTACATCGGCAATTTTGCTTTCTTCAGCTAATTTAAGGAAGGCATCGTTGGCGATGGTAACGCTATAGTCGTCACCGCGCTTCTCTACGATGCCCAAGGGAATAATAGACGAAAGCGACGGCGAAGAACTGCGGTGGTCCGCAAATTCAAAAGGCGTAGCCGACAGCATGTTCACCTGCCCAATGCGGTCGAAGTAGTCGCTGTCGGAACCGCTCTCGACAGAAAGCTTGCCGTCTTCAATAAGTACATCAATTTCGCGCATGGGCAAGGGCTTGGCGAAATAGTAGCCCTGCACCATTTCGCAACCAATGGAACGCAGGAACTGGTATTGTTCTTCCGTTTCAACGCCTTCCGCAAGAGTTTGAATACCCAGTTTCTTGGCCATATCCACCACGGAAGCCACGATGTCGCGCGTACGTGAGCTATGCTCCAAACCACGCAAGAACTCAACGTCAATCTTAAGCACGTCAAAGGCGTAGTCCTTCAGGAGGTTGAGCGAACTATAGCCACTCCCAAAGTCGTCCATCCACACGCCGTAGCCTGCGCTGCGGAACTGTTCGATAACCCGAGCGAAATACTCGGCATCCCGGCTAAAGGCGCTTTCGGTAAATTCGACGTGAATCTTATTCTTGGGGAAGTCAATTTCCGTAACTATTTCATCGACCGCTGCAAAAATGTCGCACAGCTGGTAGTCCAGGCGCGAAAGATTGATGGAGCGGCGCACGCACTTGGCACCGGCGTCCATGATGGCGCGACCTTCAAGGCAGACCTGACGCACCATGCAGAGGTCGAGCTTATGGATAAGGTGGGCGTCTTCAAGCACGTCTATAAATTCGCTAGGCGGAAGCATGCCAAACTCAGGGTCTTTCCAGCGGCAAAGTGCTTCGAGGGCGCAAACTTCACCCGTGAGAGCGCGGATAATGGGCTGGTAATAAACTTCAATCCAGCCTTGGTTAATGGCGTTTTCAAGGTTGTCCACGATATGCTGGCGACGACGCACTTCGTTCGCAAGCACTTCGTCAAAGCAGCGCAAGAAGATATCGTAACGACCCTTAATGCTATCGCAAGCAAGACGTGCGTAGTCCTGGGCCATGGTGATGCTACCATTGGCATCTGCGATAGCGCAAACACCCGTCTTGAGTTCTGTCGCAGAACTAATCTTGAAGCGACGCACCATGTCATGGATATGCTCTACCTTTTCAGCAATATTGTTTTCCTTAGTCAATATGCCAAAACGGTCCGAATTGATGCGTGCAACCACGTCGTTGGGGAAAGCCTGCACCAAAAGATCGGCCAAATATTTCAGAAGGTCGTCGCCGGAGGTGTAGCCATTCTTGAGGTTGTATTCTTTAAACTTTTCAATGTCGCAGAATATAATCGACATGTCGTCGTAGTTTCCTGCCGCCTCGGCAAGTGCAGCAGTTGCTTTTTGACGGAAATACTGAGCGTCGGGCAAGCCAGTGAGCGTGTCGGCATGGGCATCGACTGTAGCCGCTTCAATGCTCGTACCCTGCGGATGTCCACTTACCGCTTCTGCTTCAAGAGCCGCTATGCGTTCACGCGTATGTTCAGAACGCAACATAACCTGCCGCGCATGTTCTACCACGTCGTCGAAATTGTTCCCGTCTTCAGGGAAAGAAGCCGAACCAAAATCAACGCCAAGCGATACCTTTTTGCCATCGATAAGAATGTCGTTTTCAACAGCGACACGAATACGTTCTTGTAGACTACGATAGGCGTCGGGGCTATACGCACCACGGATAACAATAAGATACTGACCGCGCGAAGCAAGAACAGCTTCGTCGCCACCGCGCACGCTATGACGAATGCGGCGAGCAAGTATTTCGCAAATGTCGTCAGAATGGTCGCTACCCAAAGACACAACGGTGTCTTCAAGCCCTTGAATACCCAAGTAAAGAACGCTATAGGACTTGCCGCTTTCAAGCAGCTTCATAAGCGAATTCCCTCGCGTATCGTTTTGTTCACCACATCCAGGCATCTTTTACCTCTCATAAAAATAAAAACGCACAAGCGTGCTTGCCAGTAGACGCTTGTACGTTTGCCTGTATGGAAATAACGTTATCTTTTACGCAATTACAATCTGAACTATAAGTATACCAAATAAGTAGACTTTTACTATGTAGTCTAAAATTGTTCATCTATTATACACGTCTCCTGTTCATCGCAAAGGGAGAACCCCCCCCCGATAGTTATTGTCTTGAGCGTGATGCAGTTCTTTTTCCTTATACATAAGTGCATCAAGATATTCTTCGAAGGCTTGCACCGATTCAAACTTGTCGGGATCGAATACGTCGTAGCCTTTGCTAAATTGCAATGTATAGGGACGGTCTTCACTGGCAAATCGCTTTTCTTCTTCAGTAATGCGCTTCACAACGTCTTCGAGTTCAGCCCGGTCTTCGATGTCGAGCAAAACGAAGAATTCGTCACCACCAAAGCGCGCCACCGCGTCACCCGAACGCACGCTGCGCTTAAGCAGGCGTGCCGTGTCGGCCAAGGCGATGTCGCCCGTGGAATGCCCCAAGGTATCGTTGATGCGCTTAAAGTTGTCCATGTCCATCATGATGGCAGCGAAACCGCGGCCTGCTCGTGCGCGTTCGACGCGTTCGCCCATAAGTTCTTCAAGCTTACGACGGTTATAAAGCCCCGTCAGGTAGTCGCGCCCCATGCCTGTGTTCTGAATGTTTGCAAAAAGCGAAACCATGGAAACGGTAACGCCCAAAGGAATCCAGGGTACGTCGGGGAAGGCCACCGCAAGTACGGCGCCAACGATGGCGGGGATGGGAAACGCAAACAACACCGCTTTGTTTGTGCGCCCCAAAGAATGCGCTTCAAAAAGCAGATAGGAATCGACCAGAATAAGAATAATGAAGAACGACGATGCTGGCACAATAAACAAGTCGCCACGGTAATACGTACCCGTGCTGTCGAAGTAATACACCCACGACGTAATGGGCGACATAAGGATAACGATGATACTGGATGCCGCCAGAATGGTTACCAGCACATCAAGGTAACGCATCTTTGCGCGTTCTTCAGCGGGCAAGACGTTGCGCACATACTGATGCCATTCCGCGCCAATAGCTGGCAACATAACAAAGGTGATAGCCGTGCAGCCTGCGACGGCAATATGCGAGAAATCTGGGTAAATATAGCAACGCGAAACATAGTCGGTCACCAGCATGATGATGGTCAAAAACACCAACATAACAAAGGGCTGACGACCAATACTGTCGTCCATATGGCGCCAAGCGAAAAAGGCAAGAAAGCCCATGACGAGCAGTGCATATATGGTTACTGGAGCCCAGCTGGTCATACGTACTAAACTTTCCCCAAGCTAGCTGACAAGCTGCTTGGCCCTTTCCAATTTGTTTTGCAGTTTGTTGGCATACATAAGCTTATCGAGACGCTCCATAAAATCAGCCACGCTAGCATCTTCGGCAGCATCGCACAAACACTGCCCCATGCTCAAGTACAGGGTGAAGGCGTGTCCTTGTGCATTGAAAGCCTTGAGCTCTTCTTCGATGCGCGCTACCACATCAACCAGTTCCGATTCATCCTTCACGTCCAGCAGAATGACAAATTCGTCACCCCCGAAGCGCGCCACGATGTCTCCCACGCGAACACTACGCCGCAGCAGGTGGGCAGTTTGGGCAAGCACGAGGTCGCCCACGACATGGCCCTGGGTGTCGTTAATTACCTTGAAGTCGTCGATGTCCACCATAATGGCGGCAACCTGGCGCCCTGGCTGCGGGTGCGTCATGCGCGATTGTGCAAGCCCGTAAGAAAGTCCATACCCATGCTGCTGTCTTGCAATGTGGCGTACAAAATGACCATGGAAAAGGCGATGCCAAGCGGCATCCAAGGAATCCCGTATACTAACATGGCCACAATACCACCCACAAGCGGCGGTACGGGGAAAATAAGCATACTCACAAACATATCGCGCCCCAGATTTCGCACGCGACGAATGATATAGACTTCGGCAATAATGATGCAAAGGAAGGTCGAACCTGCCGGGAAGAAGAACAGAGGGCCGCGATGATATAAACCCGTACTGTCAAAGGCGAATACCGCATGCGTAAATGGATTAGTAAGCAGTGCCACAAAACCTATGCTGGCAATAATTAAAATGGCGGCATTAATCGAAAGTGCGCTATAACGTTGTTCTGCGGTAAGCACACTGCGAACAAACCAGTACCAACCTATGCCAATGGCGGGCAGGACCAAGAAGTTGATGTAGGTGCATATGACGACAATCCATGTAGGAAATTCAGGGTAGATATACATGCGCGACAAAAAGTCGTTGACCAGCATAAATGCGGTAAGAAATACCAAAATTGAGAAGTGTTTTTGTTCGGAATTTGCTTCCAAATGCGTCCAAGAAAACACACCAATAAACACCATGATTACCACGGCGTAAAAAATAATGGGCATCCAAGCTGGCAATTCCATTTGGTGTTTCCTTGTGTATACGTTACAAAACAGCTCTTACGTTATCCCCACATTGTACGAAAAAAAAGCCCAGATGAAAACCTGAAAGAAAGCTTAAAGATTGCGGCGTATTTCAGAAAACTTTAAGAAATGCAGACTATAGTATACGACGTCATAAGGCACAAAGGTGCACAACATATAAACGAAAGGAACAATTATGAAGCATATAAAACTATTCTTTACGGTATTGCTTGCGGCACTACCTACCGTGTTTTTGCTCGGTGTCCTTGGTTGTAGTGCAGCAACAGGTTCGGCTTCCAGTTCGGAGGCGACCGAAGTTGTCGCTAGCAGTGCGGCTCTCGAATCGTCAAGCTCCCTGCCCCCCGAGCCCCCTTCGAGCAGCATGCCAACTGAAGCTGCCACAAGCAGCGCTTCAACCGAGGCAGCAACGAGCAGCGCGCCAGCACAAATGAATGCCGCTGGCGACATGGGCGGCAAAGACACCATGCCAGGCGAAACTACCGACAAGGGCTACACTGCAACTGACACAGGTATCGCAATTAGCGCCACGCTCAACACCGCCGAAGCCTTCACCGACCGCGACCTGGAACAATCGCCCGACACCAGCAGCGCCACAAAACTCACCTTGACCAGCGGGCAAGACATCAACATTAGCGAAGAAGGCGTCTATCTTATTTCTGGTAATG
>CAJOJB010000035.1:0-775 GCA_905234635.1 uncultured Eggerthellaceae bacterium
GGGGGACCGCCGGGCATATCAATCCGGCTTTGGCGCTTGCCGAAGAACTGGCCAGCCGCGACCACACGGTGTATTACGCTGGTACGCCGCAGGGTGTCGAAGCGCGCCTGGTGCCCGAAGCGGGCATCGCTTTTACGGCCTTCGAAGCGTCGGGTTTTAATCGCAATCATCCGGCGACCATTTTCCGTGCCCTGCGTTTGATGGCTTCTTCCACGCGCAAGGCCAAGGCATGGTTTGCAGAAATCAAGCCCGACTGCGTGGTTGTGTTTGGTGGCTACGTCTGCATTCCCGTGGGGCGCGCTGCTACTGCCCTGGGCATTCCCGTGGTTATCCATGAACAGAATTCGGTCATGGGTATGGCCAATAAGTATTTGTCTAAGCGAGCAGCGCGGGTTGCGCTTACGTATGAAGACGCACGCAGCGTGGTTGCCGACCAATCGAAGTGCGTGCTTACGGGCAACCCCGTGCGCAGGAGTATGTTTACCACCACGCGTGAAGAAGGCCGGACTTACTGCCAGGTGCCGCAAGATGCGGTTATGCTGCTTGTTTTTGGCGGCAGCCTGGGGGCGCGCCATATCAACACGGCGGTCTGCCGCGCCAAAGAACAGATTTTGACTTTAGACAATGTGTACGTGCGACATATTACGGGGCCAAAAGAATATGACACGGTGGTGGCCGACCTGGCGCTATCCGCCGACCAAGCCCAGCGTTGGCAGGTGGTGGCTTACGAAGACCATATGGCCCAAGCCCTTGTTGCGAGTGACGCGGTAGTGTC
>CAJOJB010000035.1:918-14600 GCA_905234635.1 uncultured Eggerthellaceae bacterium
CTTTGCTCAAAATAATTTCTCACGAAGAAACGCGCAATGCCATGCGTGCTGCAGCTGCTGCATTTGAAACCCAGAATGCCGCCGCAAAGCTTGCCGATGTGGTTGAGCAGGCTTCGGGGAAAAGCGTTTAGGCTTATGCTCGTCGCCCTGCAATAGGGTAGAATGAAACAAAAGACGTATTGAAGCTGAGGTATTGAAGCTGAGGTATTGAAGCTGAGGTAGGCTTTCATGACTGACGACACAATCAAACGAGTTCACTTCATTGGCATTGGCGGCGTAGGCATGAGCGGTATTGCCCTGGTTGCCCACGACCAAGGCATGGACGTTTCGGGTTCCGACCTGCGTGCGAGCCGCTACACCGAACAGCTGCTTGCGGCGGGCATTTCGGTCTGTATTGGTCACGACGCCGAAAATATTCCAACCGACCCGCTGCCCGATGTGGTGGTGGTTTCGACTGCTATTTTGGACAACAATCCTGAACTGGTGGCCGCCAAAGAACGCGGTATTCCCATTTGGCATCGCGCAAAAATGCTTGCCCAGCTGGGCCATGGTAAGCGCACTTTGGCCTGCGCGGGCACTCACGGTAAAACTACTACGTCTTCCATGTTGGCTTCTACCCTCGACGGTATGGGCGTAGATCCAAGCTTTTTGATTGGCGGCATTGTGCGCGCGTATGGAACGAATGCTCATTCAGGCAAGGGCTCCTATTATGTGGTGGAAGCTGACGAAAGTGACAAGAGTTTTACCTACCTGGACCCCTTTGCCGTTATCGTTACCAATATCGAAGCGGACCACTTGGACCATTACGAAGGTGGCATCGCTGAAATCGAGCAGAAGTTTTCTGAATTCATGACACAGGTGCCAGATGACGGCTTGTTGGTGGTGTGCGGGGAAGACCATCGTTTGCTCGAATTGGCTCGTGCCACAGGGAAGCGCGTCTTAAGCTATGGCGAAGGCGAAGGTTTCGATGCGCGTATTCGGTCGTGGGCACCCGCCGGTGTGGGTAGCACCTATAGCCTGGAATTGCCTGACGGTACCATGGTCGAAGGCTCTATTTTGCAAAACCCGGGGCGTCACAATGTGCTTAACGCGGCAGCCGTGCTCACATTATTGTGGGGGATAGGCGAAGACGTTCAGGCGGCCAACGAACAGCTTGCCCAGTTTGCGGGTGTTAAGCGTCGCTTCGATTTGGTGGGCGAAGCTGCGGGCATTACCATCATCGACGACTATGCCCATCACCCGACGGAAGCGGCGGCAACCATTGCTGCGGCTAAAAAGCTCGACTTTAATAAAGTTCATGTGTTGTTCCAGCCGCATCGGTATTCTCGCGTAGGTCTTTTTACTGAAGTGCTGCGCGACGAATTTGCCCATGCCTTTGACCTGGCCGACACGGTTACTTTCATGGATGTTTATTCCGCTGGCGAAACGCCCGTGCCCGGCATTTCGGGTCAGACCTTTATGGAGGTCGTGGAAACGCACGACCAGCATCCACCGCTGACGTATATTCCGCACCGCTTGGACGTGGTGCCGCATCTGGCAAGCATCGCAGGCGAAGGTGACATGGTTATTACCATGGGTGCAGGCGACGTTACTTCCATCGGGCCTGAACTTTTGGCGTACTTGCAAGGACTTTCTGTATAGCCATGGCTCCAAAGCATGTTAGTAAATCCACTTCGTCGGGGGCTCCGTCAAAACGCGTGAGCATGCCCAAGGCTAACCCGCGCTCGAAGCACACGAGCATGCAGGCGCCCCAATTGACGTCGGTGCGCGTGGGGGACTTGCAATCGCGTCCGCCCGTTCGCCGCAACACAAAATCGTGGTTGGCGCGCTTCGTGGTGTTCTTGCTTGTCGTTGGCGCCGTGGTTATGGGCGGGGTTTACGTGTATTCTTCGGACCTTCTAAGCATCGATGAAGTGCGCGTTACGGGCGTGAATCATTTGACGAGCGAAGAAATGACTCAGCTTGCGGCAATCCCGGCATCTGCCACGCTTTTGCGCGTGGACGTCGAAGGCATTGAAGAGCGCCTCGAGGGCAATTCCTGGGTACAAGATGCCCAGGTTAAACGCGTTTTCCCGCATACTCTCGAACTTGCTATTACGGAACGGGCTATTGCCGCCGTTGTGGAAGTAACCTCCGTTGAAGCGCAGGCAATTGAAACGTGGGCCATGTCGAAAGACGGCATGTGGCTCATGCGTATTCCCGCCGAAGACAGTGAAGAAGCCGCGGGTTTGAGTAAGCAGATTTTCGAAGATGCCAAGCGGGTTCTTCATATTACCGAGGTGCCGCTCGACGTGCATCCCGAACCAGGTATTCCTTGTTCAGATGAAAGCGTGCTTAATGCGCTTGCCATTGTTTCGGGCTTTACGACCAGCCTGGCAGACCAAGTGAAGGTAGTTTCAGCAACCGACACGGCCAATACCATGCTTACGCTCGACAACGGCATCCAGATCGCTTTCGGCACCGCCGATGACATCCGCGACAAGGAACGCGTCTGTCTTAAGCTCATGGAAGAATACCCCGACCAGATTTCCTATATCAACGTCCGCGTCGTCGACAAACCCACCTGGCGCGCCACCGGCTCCTGGTAATGGGAATTTGGGGTCGGAGGATTTTTCCCATTTTTGGGAAAAATCCTCCGACCCCAAATTCCCAAAAATATCTCGCCTGTTCAAACTAGGCAAAGGCGAAGTTCTCGTGTACAATTTTCATAAATAAGCCGAAGGGCTATTTTTGGTATGCAAATAAAAACGCAGCAATAGGAGAAAAAAATGTCCGATTACAATGCACCTACCTTTAATCGCAGCGGTTTTTCCGGCAACGACAACCTGGCAGTTATCAAGGTTGTCGGCGTCGGCGGCGGTGGCACCAATGCGGTTAATCGCATGGTTGAAGCCGGTATCAAAGGCGTTGAATTCATCGCCATTAACACCGACCATCAGGCACTGCTCAAGTCCGATGCCGACCGCACCGTTCATATTGGCGAAGAACTCACCCGCGGACTGGGCGCGGGCGCAAACCCCGAAGTAGGCGCACAGGCCGCTGAAGAATCTCGCGCTGAAATCCGCGAAATTCTGGCCGAAGCCGACATGGTTTTTGTCACCGCTGGCGAAGGCGGCGGTACAGGCACGGGCGCTGCTCCTATCGTTGCTGAAATTGCGCGCGAAGAAATTGGTGCGCTTACCGTGGGCATCGTCACTAAGCCCTTCACCTTTGAAGGCCCAGTGCGTCGCAATCAGGCCGAACAGGGCATCGATCTGCTCGCCAGCAAGGTTGACACCCTCATTGTTATTCCAAACGAACGCCTGCTCAGCATCGTTGAAAAGAAGACCAGTCTGCGTGACGCCTTCCGCATTGCCGACGATACGCTGCGCCAGGGCATTCAGGGCGTAACCGACCTTATTACGGTCCATGGTCTTATCAACCTCGACTTTGCCGACATCCGCGCCGTCATGAAGGACGCCGCGAGCCCTCGAAGCGGCCCAGGCTGCCATCAATTCCCAGCTGCTCGAAACAGGCATTGCGGGTGCTACGCGCGTCCTGCTTTCTATTGCTGGTGGCGAAGACTTGTCGCTGTTCGAAGTTAACGAAGCTGCCCAAATCGTGGAACAGTGTGCTGACGAAAACGCCAACATCATCTACGGTCAGGTTATCGACGAACGCATGGGTGACCAGGTTCGCGTTACCGTTATTGCCACGGGTTTCAAGCCAGAAGCCGCACAGGCCAAGCAAGGTTTTGCGCATGACGACCTGTTCGCACCTTCGGCCGACGTTGCTCCCGCGACAAGCCAAGCCTATCCAAGCTTCCAGTCCGCGTCTACGGGTACGGCTGGTCGCTTTGACGACGAAGACTACATCCCAGACTTCCTGAAGCGTCAAGACTAAGTTTCGACCATTCTTTTTGCTGCTATGAATACGGCCGCAGGACTTCCTCTTCCGAAGTTGTCCCGCGGCCGTTTCGTGCATGGGCTTGCAGTCGAAGTGGGGCAAGACCATATCTTTGCCTGGACCGATGAAGCCCTCTTTAATGCGTGCGGGGTGCGCATTGCGTTCACCGAACGTACGGGCGGTGCGAGCCAACCCCCTTACGATAGCTTAAACCTCAAGGTTCCCGGCTATAGCGACACCTTGGATGAACCGTCGAGCCCCGATAAGTTTGTTACTACCAATAGGCGCATCTTAACTTCCGCATTAGGTTGTGAAGGCATTCCTCTTATTTCACCCAACCAGGTGCATAAGGACACCGTGGTTTCCGTGGTTTCGTCGGCCGAAGCCAGCATTGCGCGCGCCATGAGTGAAGCCGCTGCGGGAGCAGACGCTGTCCTGGTCGATTGCACGGGCCTTGCAGCACTTCTGTGTTTTGCCGACTGCGTGCCCCTGGTCTTCGTGGCTCCCACGGGCGCGTTTGCGGTTGTTCATTGCGGCTGGCGCGGCGTGGCTATTCACCTAGCGCAAAAAGCTTTCACTCAGCTTGTGTCGCAGGCATCCTACTTGCCAGAAGATATAAACGTTTATTTAGGCGCCTACATTCATCAGGAATGTTTTGAAGTAAGCGAAGACACGGCGGCAATTTTTGTGAGAGAGTTCGGGGCCGGCGTTGTGCAAGAATCCGTGCAAGAACTTGCGCAAAACCCCGAGCAAGACCAAGTGCAAAACCCTGAATTAAACCCCGAGCAAGTCCAAGTGCAAAACCCCGTGCAGAACGGTCAGGGCGCATACCATGTCGACCTGGGCGCAGCGCTGCGACAAGATCTTATAAAGGTTGGTGCCAGCGAAAATCGCATTGCCGACCTTAATATATGTTGTATGTGCCACGACGACCAATTCTTCAGCTATAGAAAAAGTGCTGGGGTATGCGGCCGTCATGGCGCGTTCGCTTTCCAGAAGGATTATCGAGGAGAATAAAAATGACCATAGCCGAACAGTACAAGAAGTTTCGCGCAGAGGTGGACGAAGTATGTCGCAACTGCGGCCGCGATCCGCGCGACGTCATGGTAGTTGCTGTTTCTAAAACCGTAGGCGAAGAAGCTATTATTCAAGCATCGCAGGCTGGTTCTTTTGACTTTGGCGAAAACCGCCCCGACGACCTGCTCGAAAAGCACCAAGCGCTTCCGCAGGCACGCTGGCATTTCATTGGCAATATCCAGTCGCGCCGTATTTCCGACATTGTTCCAAAGTCCTTCCTTATCCATTCGGTATACAAGGTTGATCACCTTTCAAAGATCGACGCCGCCGCTAAGGATGCCGGCAAAATTCAAAACATTTTGCTCGAAATTAATTCGGGTGAAGAATCGAAGGGTGGCGTGGCGCCCGATATGTCTTTTGGCGTTTTGTCTGCAGCACGGCGCCTTCCAAACATTCGCCTTTGTGGTCTTATGACCATGGCGCCTCAGGGCGACCCCGATGCCGCTCGGTCGTGTTTCGCCCAGCTGCGCGAATTGCGCGACGAAATTCAGAGCATGGGCATCGTGGATGACATGTACTTTAACGAACTGTCCATGGGCATGAGCGAAGACTGGCGCGAAGCTATCGAAGAAGGCGCAACTATTATTCGTGTAGGAAGGGCAGTATTCTCAAGCGATTTTGAGTAAAATGGCATATATTGTGGTAGAGTTCATAAGGATGCACAAGAGCATGGGCTTTGCAAACGGAATGGAAAAGAGGTAGGAGAGACCATGGCATTTCTCGACGAATTAAAAGACCGCCTTGGCTTTGGCGCCACAGAAGAAGAATTTGACGAAGAACTCTACGGCGAAGACTATGACGAATACGCCGAAGAATTTGAAAGCGACTACGACAGCGCTGACTCTAGCGATGACGGCTATGCGGCCGTTAACCCCGTAGGCACCCGTTCATCTTCACGTCGTGGCCGTTCGTCTGGCCGTGCTTCTGCTGGTCGTTCTGGTGGTCCGCAGTTGGTAAGTATCGACGACGTGCGCAACACCACGCGCGTGCCCGATTCTTTGCAGCGCGATCCGCTGCCTCCGCGCCGCGGCGACAATAACGGCCGCAATTCCGTTGGCCGCGCAAGCGACTTTGCCCTGTCTGGTTCCGAAGCTGGTTCTGGCGCTGACACTTCGGCGACATCTTCGTCGCGCAGTGCTGGTTTAAATTCCCTGTTCGAAAGGGATGATGCTGCTTCCACAACGGCTCGCACTTCTTCGGAATCGGGCATAGGAAATCATCCCGCTGGCGGTTACGACCCTTATCGCGTGTACGAAGCTGGTGGCGCCATGAGCCACAAGCCCACGCGCAGCATCAGCGTTATTTCGCCTGTGTCTTACAACGAAGTTGAAAATGTGGCGCGCATGTTGCGTGCAGGCGACGCCGTGGTGCTTACCCTGCGCAATACGCCGTCGCAGCTTTCCAAGCGTATTTTGGACTTCAGCTTTGGCGTGGCCAGTGCGCTCGACGCAACGGTCGACTGCATTGCCGACAAGGTGTTTGCTATTACGCGCGTTTCGAATCTTAACGAAGACGAATTGGCACGCCTGCGTAATCAAGGCGTGATCTAGGTGTCGCAACATCAACTTCCACTTAACCGCGTTGCCATTATTGGCGGCGGTAAAATGGGCGAAGCCATTTTGGCGGGTTTGCTGAATGCGTACACGGGTGTAGCAGCGGCACTTAAGGCCGAAAATTTTGTTGTTGTTAATCCCGGCCTGGAGCGCCGGGCCTTACTGCAGAGCAATTATGGGGTGGCTAGTGTCGAACGAATCGACCAGCTCGAACCTTGTAGCCTTGTCATCCTTGCAGTAAAGCCCCAGGTTATGCCCCAGGTACTTCCCGAACTTGCTGCTTGTCCATGGGTGGCTGGTGCTTATGTCTTAAGCATTGCGGCGGGCATTTCCACGGCTTCCATTGAAGCCGCACTCCCGCAAGGGGTAAAGGTTGTGCGCGCCATGCCCAATACGCCCCTTACGGTTAGCAGTGGCATAACGGCCGTATGTGCGGGCTCGAGTGCCAGCGCCGAAGACGCCCTGGCTGCCAAGGACCTTTTCGAAGCCCTGGGCCAGGCGGTTGTGGTCGAAGAATCGCAAATGGACGCCGTTACTGCGGTCAGCGGGAGCGGTCCAGCCTATGTGGCCGCATTAATAGAAGCCATGGTGCAAGCGGGCGAAGAATTGGGCCTCGAAGCCAGCACTGCCGAAAGCCTTGCTACGGCAACGGTTGAAGGTACGGCGGTCCTGCTGCGCAAAACAGGGCAGGGTGCCACTCAAACGCGCCTGGATGTGTGTAGCCCCGGCGGTACCACTTTGGCGGCGCTCAAAGCCATGGAAGATAAAGGTTTTTCGCACAGTATCGTGGCAGGAGTTCACGCTGCTGCCGTTCGTTCTAAGGAGCTTTCACAATGAGCTTGGGCTATATTCTGGTGAGCGTCACCAATTTGTACACCTTCCTTGTTTTTGTGTACTGCATTTTTTCGTGGTTTCCCATTCCGCGCGACGGTATTATGGCCGACATTAATGCCTTCCTTGGCAAGGTGTGCGACCCATTTTTGGACATATTCCGCAAAATTGTGCCCTCGATTGGCGGTGCAGTGGATATAAGCCCCATCATTGCCATTCTTGCGTTACAATTAGTTGTCGGATTTTTAGCTCGGTTTTTGTAGCATTGGTTAGGCCTTACTAGCCGTGTTAACGAATATGGATGAAGGGAAATGAACATGCCACTAACTTCAAATGACGTGAATAACGTAAGCTTTTCGGTAGACCGCAAAGGCTACAACGTAGACGAGGTTGACGTGTTCTTGGAGCAGGTTGCTGAATCTATCGACGAACTGTATGCAGAAGCAGAAGCATTGCGCGAACAGCTTCGTGCTGCAGAAGAAAATGTTGCTGCTGCTCCTGCCAGCGTAGACGGTCAAGTGGTTACCGTGGCAGAACTTGAAGCACGCGATTCTCGTATTGCCGAACTGGAAGCACAGGTTGCCGACCATCGCGCCGACGACTCCGCTATTGCTCAGGCTCTTATTATTGCCCAGCGTTCGGCTGATGAAATTATCGTGAACGCTAACAAGGCTGCTGAAGGCACCAAGCAAGACGCCGAAGACGAAGCCCAGCGCATCCTGGACAAGGCCAACGCTGAAAAGGCGCGCGTTATCGAAGAAATTCGCAAGCTGGAAGCCGACCGCGAAGATTCTCGTGCTCGTTTCTCTGACATGCTTAATGAATTCATTGCCAGTTCTGAAGGCATCTTGGGTGAACTTGACGCCCATGCCCGTCGTGGTTCCATGCGCGGCATGTATTCTGCCGTTTCGCCTGACGAAGACGCCACGAGCGAATTCGAAGAAATCGTACCCGACAGTGTAACCGCCACCTACACCACGCCTACAACTGGTGGTGCGCCCGCCCCTGTTGCTCCTACGCCTTCCAAGGTTGAAAAGGACTTCAGCGGCTTTGGCGACACGGATGATGGTTTCGACGTGGACGATCTAGATTAACAAAAAGCCCGCATTCGCGGGCTTTTTTAAACGTTTATTATGTGTTTCGGGCGTCCTATTTTGCGACCGCTTCCGCTGTTCGTTCAAAATGTTCACTGGACATTTTGAACTCATGCGCTCTCGCTTGACGCTCGTTCACTTAGTTGAGTGCAATTTTTGGCAACAGCAAAAATTGCGAAGTTTGAACTCACGACATCGCAAATAGGACACCCAAAAGCCCACAGAAAGGCGCAATGAAATACTCGACGACACTTGCTGTACATGTAAGCCCGAAGGCGGGGCGCGACGAAGTTGTGGGCCTTCGTGTGCTCGAAGACGGCCTGCAGGAAGTTGAAGTGCGCGTAACGGCCGCTCCCGACAAGGGCGCTGCTAATAAGGCGGTGTGCAAGCTCATTGCGAAGGAGCTGGGCATTCCTAAGTCTGCCGTGGCGGTAAAACGCGGCGAAACGTCGCGCCATAAACTGCTGGAATGCGAAGCCTCCTCTGCCAATCTTGAATCCTGGATTTCGTCGCTTCCTGCGCTGGGCGTATAATAAAACGTGGAGTGGGCTGGACAACCGCGTGTTCGCACGAGGAAAGTCCGGGCTCCTGCGAGCAGGATGCCAGCTAACAGCTGGGCGGGGCAACCCGACGGATCAGTGCCACAGAAAAGAAAACTCCTGGCGCCTATGCGCCTGGAAAAGCTGAAACGGTGTGGTAAGAGCGCACCAGCGTACAGGTAACTGTGCGGCTTGGTAAACCCCATCTGGAGCAAGCGCAAATAGGAACGCCATACGGTGCTCGCCCGTGCGTTCGGGTTGCGTGCTCGAGGCGTCAGGTGACTGGCGTCCTAGATAAATGGTTGTCTTCAACGACAGAACCCGGCTTACAGGCCCACTCCATTTGGAACAGGGGACGGGTTTCTGTTCAAATTTTTGTTCCAAAATGGCAAGAGACATTAAAGGCGGAAGACCAAGATGAAAGTAGCACTTGTAGGCGCCATAGATTTTAATCTGGATCATTTTAAAAGCATGCACTTCGACCTCGTGCTTGCGGTCGACGCAGGCTGGAAGTCCTGTGAACGTGCGGGCGTAACGCCCGACATTGCCATCGGCGACTTCGATTCGCTGGGTTTCACGCCCGAAGGGGTAGAGGTCATAAGCTTTTCCAGCGTAAAGAACGAAACCGATCTTGAATTGGCCTACCTTGAAGCCCACAAACGGGGTGCGCAAGAACTCTACCTCTATGGTGTGCTCGGAGCGCGCCTCGACCATACCCTGGCCACCTTGCAGGTAATGGCAGCGAGTGCCCTGAAGGGCTTAAAAACCTTCGCCGTTGCCCCTGACTATGCGGTTGCAGCCCTGGCTTCGGGTGGCAAGCTCAACACGCTCACCTTCGATGCCTTCGAACCCAGTACGCTCACGGGAAGTTACGCGCCCCATATTTCGCTCATGGCATTCCTCGGTACCGTTGCGGGCCTTTCCATTGAAGGCCTTGCCTACGAGCTTGAAAATTACGCGCTCGACTCCACCGTTTCGCGGGGTCTTTCAAACGAATTCACGGGCCACGCTGCCACCATTCATTTTGAAGATGGTGTGCTTATTGCCCTTTTCCCCTTGGAAGCGCTTCCTTTTGCACGCCTCTAGCGCAAGCTTGCGTTAATATGAATGTGAAAGAAAACGCTGCGCAAGGAGAAGCTCATGCAATGCCCCAACTGTGGTGCTGAAGCTGAAAATGGTCAATGGTTCTGCAAAGACTGCGGAATCCGTTTAACTCCTGCGCTCGAAAAGGACGACACCACTTCTGAACTTGAAGCTACCGAAGAAGTGGCTCCCGTAGAAGTTGAAGCTACCGAAGAAGTGGCTCCCGTCGAAGAAAGCACGGAAAGCCCCAAGGATTTGCGTGAAGCCGAACGCGAAGCTCGCGAAGCGGAACGTGAAGCGCGTGAGGCAGAAAAAGCAGCCCGCGCCGCTGAAAAGGAAGCGCGCAAAACCGCCAAGGCCAACTTGAAGGAAGCGAAGGCGGCGTACAAGGCGGCACGCCAGGCGGCGGGGAAGTCGCCCACGGGCAAAATTGTTGGCATCCTTATTTTGGCCTTTGCCTGCGCCATCGCCGGCGCGGCAGCCATGTGGTATTACATGGACGGCAAGCACCAGGCAGAAATAAAAGCCATAGAAGAACGCAGCGCCAACCTTGCCCAGGAAGCGGCTGAACAGGCCGAAGCTGAAAAGCAGGAAGCGGTTGAAGAAGCTGCCAGGAATGCGGCGGCCGAACAGCGCGCGAAAGACAAGCAGGAGCAGGTCGACAAGGAAGCCGCTGCCAGTTCAGCGGCATCGAGCGAAGCAGCGGACGGAATCCTCTCGTCTTCGAGCAGCAGTGCTGGTTCTGCTTCCACTTCCAGTTCAACTTCCACTTCGGGCTCTGGCTCCACTTCGGGTACAGGCACAAGCACTAGTTCAAGCTCGGGCACATCCACGGGTTTTAGCTCCGGCACGTCAACGAGTTCAAGCTCAGAATCATCCCTGGCTTCAGCCCTAAGTTCTGCCCGCGCTGCCTAATCTTGGAGCTTATTTAAATTTAGCGAATGTGCTTGCATGACGCGAAGAGTTCGTCTTTGGCCTCAGTCTTGAGCTCGGCTAACACGGCCTAGTACTATATCTTTAGTAAGATATATGGTAAGTAAAATGGTATGTTAGTGTAGGCGTCATTTTGATGATGTTACCTGTATGGCTAATTCACTTATGTATAAGGTCGGCATGGAAGCAAAAGACAGCTTCCGTAATAATTACCTAAAGCCGGCGATGGAACTTGGGCAAATAGAAATGACTGATTCCAACAAACCATGAAGCAAAAACCAGCGTTGCAAAAGAATCTAGGTTTTGTAAGTTATCTCATTATAATGATTGTGTGCAGCGTCATATGAATTCATAGACCCAGCAAGTAATACAATTTTATAGTCACCGAATGTTATAACACCAGTTCAGACATAATATCTTAACTATAAAAGCCTATAGTGAGAGTGATAGCTATGGAATATACGTTTGAAACACCAGATGAAAGAGCTCAAAAAAGATTACTTTCAGTTGATGATAAGCAAAGGGATTTGTTAAGCTCTCTATCCTCGTCTTCACCTGCTGAGAGGCGTTGTTTTTGTGCTTTAAAAAGGGATACAAGTTATATACCTAGTAGCGGCGACTATCTCATTTTTAGTCCTAGACAAGGTTTGTTTTTTTATGGATTAGTTAGGGATGCAAATATTTGTCCCCTCGATGGAGATGGCTACGCAGGTTTAAACCATGTACTTCTTTTTCGAAAAGCTACAACGAATCCATCTTTTGCATCATTAAAAGAGGCGATGATGTCAGGCCTACTAGTAGATCCGCTCCTCGTAGATTGTGAATGCTGGGAAGAAGGTTTCTTTTCCAAAGCTATTTATGGTGAACCCTGTGAAGTTGAAAAAGAATACGACATAGGATTTTGGGGTCTATGGTTTTTCGAGGATTCTGTGGCTCCAGTAAAGGGCGTCTTTTCTGTTCTTGGCGAGTCAATTGATCATGTTCCGCAATATATTGCTAATCGATGCATTACAAGTAGCTACGGAATATCTTTTGCAATCGAAAAGGAATTTATTCTTGACCCAGGACTTTTGGAGGTTGATGGTCGTTCTTTTCCTGCTTGGGGAACGAAAGGCTTTTACGCGACAAAAGAAAAATATAATGATGAAAAACCACTGCATAATCAGGTTTCTCCTCTTGTTTGGGTTGATAGTGGCGATGAATACAGTATCCACCTCTCTTGTAATGATTTTCCATGTAAAGACAGTGAATGTAATGGCTACTATATAGAACAGATTGCAATGAGTTTTTTGGAAAAGTATGCGCAAGAAGTAGTGGATAAGATTAGTTTTGATTCCGAAGCGGATATGTTTTGCGCAATTTCGAGGGATAAGAACATTCTTCTACGTTTTGCAAAAGATTTTTCTATGTTTCTTAACCGGTGCTAAGAGCCTGGTTTTTTCAACAGATAACTCATGTGGAAGCGGAGGGCCCAGGATGCTAATCTTTTTTTGTATTCCAATCTGAATATGTTTGTATTGCTCTTTTCACTGTATGCTCCAGCTTCTATCGTTGGCATTCCGTTTTTACATTGGATGCAAATGTAGCGGAATGTGCTCATTGTATCATCTTGAAATGCTATGACGACGCACCACTCCTATTATGGCTCAGTTATCGTGCCCCATACTTTGTTCCGCGGCCATGGCCCTGCTTATGGATAAGCTTTCGGTCGATTAGTGAATTGAGAGATCGAATTACCCTATCTTTACTTATTCCGATTACGGATTCAATCTCTAGTCTCGTTAATAACGCACCGCCTCCCAAGAGTTCTATGATTGCTTCTTCAACGTCAGACAGTGCTTCATCACTATGGCCATTAATGGTTGGTAGGGAAACGACAATAGATTGTTGGCTTATATAAAAGCTTGGTTTAGTAGAGGCTTCTGAATACGCACGATTAATACGTGCAATGCCCGTACCAAACATTTCGATAAGGCGCAGTCGGTAAAACACTTGAGCAATAATTGGATTGCGCAGATGTGAAATACTGCCGCTCAAATACTCTTCTTCGGTGATACCCGGAGGTAGAGGACCTGGTTTCTGCAACGAAAAAATTATCGTTGCAATATTATTGCAGTGAAAATGCCGAGTTATGCAAGGGTTGAAAAGTGGGGGCCTTAAAAGCGTTTTATAGCCCAGCCAAATAAGCTTATTTATTCCTGGTGTAAAATCTACCTAATGATAGCTATGCAAGCTTTTTTCAACGATGTGTTATTCAATGTTGGGGCCTTATATAATTTCATAAATTCGCTTGCATGACGCGAAGAACTTGCGTACTATAGTTTGCGCACGCGGGGCATACTGCGTGTAGTTCGTTTCAAATCCCTTTTCAGATAGCGCTCGCTCGTAGCTGTGCGCATGCACCTGGCAGGGAACTCACCTTAGGGGGACAAATGAAATTCTTCCTGGACACAGCCGACTTGGCTGAAATTGAAGAAGCAGCCAGTTGGGGTGCCATCGCAGGCGTTACCACCAACCCCACACTCTATGCAAAGATTGGTGGCAAACTGGATGACTTTCACGCGCACATCAAGCGCATTTGCGACATCGTGGACGGCCCGGTTTCGGCTGAAAGCGTTGCCATGACGCGCGACGAAATTGTACGCGACGGCTTGGAGCTGGCAGAAATCGCTCCCAACGTAGTGGTG
>CAJOJB010000036.1:0-10265 GCA_905234635.1 uncultured Eggerthellaceae bacterium
GGCTCTGGCTCCGGATCAGGCTCTGGGTCTGGGGTTGGCGTTGCGGGCGTATAGGAATTGGTAACCGTAAAACCGTCTGCCGCGCTGCCACTGATAGCCACCGTATATTCGTTCGACGCGGTTGCACCATCCTCAAGCACTTCCTCGCCATCGACCTCGACAACGGTATAGGTTAGCTCTTCCCCGTCATCGTCGGTTTCAGGAACGGTCCAAGACACGGTTAGGTCGTCACCCGTGGCGTCCTTTGCGATAGTTTGATCTTCCGCATCGGCAACCGCGCTACCATTGCCAAGGATGCGAAGTACCGCGTCGGCACGTAAGCCGTCCGCGTCGTCTTCGTCATCCCAAACCTTAGTAGCCGTTACCGTTACCGTCTCAGGTTCAGGGTCAGGCTCGGGATCTGGGTCTGGTTCCGGCTCGGGGTCAGGGTCAGGCGTATAGGAATTGGTAACCGTAAAACCGTCTGCCGCACTGCCACTGATAGCAACAGAGTAGCCACTCGATGCCGTAGCGCCATCCTCGAGCATCTCCTCGCCATCGACCTCGACAACGGTGTAGGTTACCTCATCACCGTCATTGGTCTTAGGCACGTCCCAGGAAACGGTCAGGTCATCGCCTGTAGCATCCTTCGCGATAGTTTGATCCTCTACATCAGGAACCAAGTCGCCATTGCCCAGGATGCGCAGCACCGCATCAACACGCTTGCCGTCCTTGTCGTCTTCGTCATCCCAAGCCTTGGTGGCCTTAACCGTAATCATCTCGGGCTCATCTGCGTTCCTGGTGTTGGTAGCGGTGTAGATAACCTCCGAATTGGGATCGGCGCCCTTAATCGCACCGCCCGGATTTCCATTTACGGCCGTGCCGTCCTCATCGGTCCACGCAACGGTGTAGCCCTCAGGCATATTCGATTCTTCAACAGCGTAGGTCGTACCATGAGGCAGATCTGTGATGGTCTTCGATCCGCCGCCCTTCAGCTTGAATTTAATGGTACCGTCTGCATCCGTCGTATCGGTGCCGAAGGCCTTATTAGAAAGCGCCGAGCCTTTCGAATCGGTAAGGGTCACCGTGAAATCAAACTCGTCACTGGTGCTCGTGTCGTTGACTGCAAGTTCCTTTTTGATGGTCAGGTCGCCATAGGTGAACTTGTTAGTCATATTGTAGGTGTTCGTATCTGCAGTCGCATCGCCTTTTTCGAATGCATAGCCGGCTGGCTCCTCTGTTTCGCCCCAGTCGGTTACGCTGACATCCATACCGTCAATCTGCTTTGGTATTATGAGCTTGGCGGTCCAGGTATTATCAGTATTCTGTGTCCACGCATCGCCAGACGCTTTAACCTCGCCGGTTTTTGTTTCTTGCCCGGGGGCCGACGCCTCGTATTTCACGAAACCTTCGATGTCGCCCGGGCGCAAGCCAGCACTGTTACCTTCGTCGTCCCAGGTCTTCTTGAGTGTGATTTCCTGCGTCTCTGGTGGCTTCTTATATGTAATGGTCAAGGTATGTTTAAGCTCTTTGGACTCTCCTGGCACAATTTCTATGCTTTCCGATGTCACCACTGCGTCTCCGCTCGTGACACTAACCTGAAGGCCATAGTAAACTGTATCACCGAACATTGATTGTCGGTAATTATCACCGGGATTCCAGATGTTATCGTAGATGTAGCTGATTACAATATCGCTACCACTCTTGCTGTCATATCCATCGCTCGGAGCCGTTGTTTCAGACAACGTAATGGTGGCTTCGTTCTCACCTTCATCGGAGAAGGCAAGCATAGGAGCATCGAGATAGTCAATACCTAAAGACCCTCCGGTAAAATTCTGTATCTCTTCTTGCTTAGGATCTGCAACATGCGATTGGTATTCCGTCCATTCCTTGGAAACTGAGAAATCCGCTGGAGTTGCGGGTGTCCCATCTTCATATTGAACGACAACTTCCAGAGTGCCGAAACGGTAGGCATATCCGGTACTTGGGTATACCTTTGCCCATACGCGCTCGTTCGGCATAGCAACAAACGCAATCGCGGCAAGGACTGCAAGCAGCAGCACAAATACGCCAACCTGAGTAATCGAACGTTTCTTGGCTTTAGTCATGTGAATTCCCCTTTGCACGTTTAAGCTTCGTTTAATCTTCGCTTTTGTATTTACTTCTTTATGTACGTAGCTAAATAATATTCACGTTTCTAAGCGAAATAGCCCTCCAATTATAACACCCACAAGACTTCAAAGTAAGCCCAGGTAAAGGCAGGCGGCAATCCAGGCTCCACGCCTACCCCCCTGTGAAATAGTGCTTTGTCTTAACGTTAGCAACAAATGGACTGTTTTCCGATATCGCGAGAAGGTCGGCATCTACGGAGCAAGCGTCGCAATTGGCGCCACGTACACTCCATCTGCGCGGCGGTAGGCGTAGTCGCCCAGACCTTCCAGCACCATCAGGAACGCGGGCGGCTGCCCGCCTGCGCGTGCTATTTTATCCGCGAGACGAAGCAGATTGGCGGCCGCCTTTTCAACCTGATTGTGGCCGACCTTCACCTCGATACCAGCCCACGCTCCGTCAGCGGCCTCTATGATGGCATCGACCTCCAAGTCGTCGCGGTCGCGGTAGTAATACACGTAACTGCCAAGCGCCTGTGTATAGACAAGCAAATCGCGTACGCAAAGCGATTCGAACAGAAACCCGAAGGTTTCGAAATCGCCGAGCAATTTTTCGGGTGTTACGTTCAGCAGGGCGGCCGGAATAGATGGATCGGCATAGTGGTACTTGGGCTTCTTATTGACGCGCAATGGGGAGCGCAAGTTAGGCGCCCATGTCCCTATTTCCTCAAGAATGAATGTGCCCTCAAGCACCGATGTGTAGTCCTCTACCGTCTCTTTGGCCAAAGGCTCACTTCCAGGCTCCGCCGTCATGTCGCGTATGAGGGTCTTGGGCGCAGCTGCCTGCTCGGCATTGCGCGCATAGGACACCATCAGCCGGCGCATTTTTGCTGGGTCGCGGTGCACGTCGTCGACCTTGTGCATATCCTCTTCGAGGAACAGTTCTACGTAATCACGGGCAAGACGTCCCGCGCGGGCGCCTGGTGTCGAAAGGTTGCCAGGCCATCCGCCGCGCACAACAAGATCAGCCAGGTCTTCGGCATTCATCTTGGGCGCCGCTACCTGCGGGGCTTCGCCTTTGAACAACGCTTGGATAGACACCTCGCCCGACGATACTCCCGATTCAAACAGAGTCATCGGCCTCATGTGCAGCCGCTCGATACGACCAACGCCGCTGTGTCTGGGCTTGTGAAAGCGGGGCGTAGAGGAGCCGGTTAGAATGAAGGTGCGCGCCTTGCCGCTAGCGTCGATTGCTGCGCGCGCCATGTCCCACAACTGCGGAACCTCTTGCCATTCGTCGACAAGGTGCGGCGAGACGCCCTGCAAAGCAAGTTCGGGCGCTGCTTCAATCATGTCACGGCTCGGCGTAGCTCCCTCGGTACTCATAACGACAGTTTCAGAGTTCGCAAACGCACGCCCGGTCCAAGTCTTACCACAGTACTTCGGCCCCCTAATGTTTACCCCGCCGAAATCCTCGATTGCGAACGCAACTTGTTGGTCCAGAATGCGTGGCAAGTAGGCATCATACTTGAGTGTCCCATAAGAATAGTTATCCATTTTCTTCGATACCTATCTAACCTGGTATTTCTTCGTTTTGCGCATATTATACCAGTTATTTTGCGTTATTTATACACTCCGTTTTGCGAATTTAATCATTGCGGTGAAAAACGGCAAGAGCCGCGTAGAGCACAAGTCCAAAAATGCTCAGCACCAGGCCAGGGTTGAAACCGGTGGGAACGAAGGTCATATCTATGCGGTGGCTTCCTGCATCGAGGTTAAACGAGATGAATCCTTCGACGTTTTGGCAGAGGGCGGGATCGAGCGGTGCGCCGTCTACCTGCACGCGCCAACCAGCATCGTAGGGGATGCTTACAAAGAAGGTGCCGCTCTCGCGCACGTCTATGCTGCCGACAAGCTTGTTACCAGCCATTTCTTCGATGGCAAGCGTGGGAGCGTCTTCTTGGAACTCTGGAATCGTAGCGCCTGCAGGCAGCATGAAGCCGAGGGCACTGGGCAAAGAACTTTCATAGAGGTAACAGTCGCCCACATGAGCAACTTCGAAAACAGCCGCAGCATCCGACATGTCCGACAAGCCAGATACATCCAATGGGCCATCAATAGAGATATAGGAGCGAATGTTCAGAAGGCTATCTTGGTTAAGATCAGGTGTAGTGAATTCAAAGTGATTGAGCGAGCTAGTATTGCCAGGTAAGTACTTCGCCAGCACATCATACGTTGCTTGCGGCACCGACGAAGCAAAGATAGAGGCACCTTTATAGCCATATACGTAGGGCAGCATGCTGTTGTCGATACCCAACAGCTCCACGCGTGCATACGGATTGCGCTCCTGCGCCACGGCAACAAGCTGCGATATTTCTTCACGATAGGCGCCGTAGTCGTTGTTTTTAACGATGTTGCCCGCCCCAATGCCCCAAAAGGCAACAAAGATGACTTCGAAAGCTATGGCAGCAGCAAGGAAACCTTTTTGCAGCTTGCCTGTGGTAGTGCGAATGCCCAGGAACACGAAGCCGTACAGCACAAGCAGGACGGCACCCGCCACCAACAAGAACGCAGTGTCAACTTCAAGGGAGCCAGATTCCAATTCCACTATTCGGGCGGATTCGGGAAGAACGCTGGCAAAGACGGCGGCTATGTAAAGGCACGCGACGAAACCGAGCGCCGCGAACACGTGCATGGCGCTAAACGACTCCGCTTGGTCGAGCACTTCGGCAGCAGTTTCCACGAGCAGGAACGCCAGCAAGAACGAATAGCGCGCAGGAAATGAATTCGGTGAGTGGAAGAAATGCCATACCAGGTCGAGCGGTGCCACGTTGGTGCTTATGAACACGAAAGCGATAAGCACAATGCGTGCAACCCGCTTGCGCACATTGATGCCGCGCTGGAGGGCGAAAAGCACCAGCAAAATCAAACAGATAATTCCCGCGTAGAGGTTCGGGGGGCCGTCGAGGACGGTCACATAGCATCCTGGCAGCAACTGTCGGATGTGCTCGGATATACCGACATGCAAAAAACCAGCAACTCCGACCCCCACCGTTTCAAAGTCCATTGTTTTCTGCAGCGCAAAAAACGTTGGCAGAAGCACAACCATGGCTATAAGCACGGCTACGACGGTAAAACCTGCCAGTCGCAAGGTGGTTTTCGCAAAGCATTCCTTCTGTTCACCAAAGAAGTAAGTTAAATAATAGAGTGCCAGGAACAAGCACACCATGGCACCAATGTAATAGCACGTAAATAAAAGTAGCGCCACCGACGCCATATAGAGCCCTCCACCAAAGCCCTCTACCACTTTACGTAGTCCCGCCACACACAACGGCGCAAGGATAAGACTATCTAGCCACATAACGTTGGTGTAATACGCGAGAACGTAGCCACTCAGCGCGAACATACAAGCAAGCGCAAGCTTGACTGACTTGTCTTGCCACCCAAGCTCTTCCTTGGTGCTTGCAAACTTCAAGTACCAATACATGGAAACAGCAATAAGCCCGATTTTGAACAGAATCAAGCAAATGGCACATAGCACAATTTTTTCTTGGGGAAACAGCGCGAGAAACACCCAGGTAACAGGCGACATATTCTGGTAGGTGCTTAAAGCATAAAAGTCAGTGCCTAGCCCTGCATTGAACGAATAAAAAATGCTACCACCATCTTGGACAATACGTTGTAATTCGGCCATGATGGGCAGGTACTGGTGGTATAAGTCTAGGTTGTTTACGGAGCGCTCCCCAAAAGGGTACACGCCCAGCAGCGCGAAAGTAGCCAGCAGGATAGCAATGGGCGCCACAAAAGCAAGCGCCAAATCGGCGTTTTGTCTTGCTGCTTGTTTTGCCTTTTCGCCCACATTAAGCCTTAAGTTCTACCTTGGTATTTGCATTATATCTTTGGAGGTACTTTCCGCCATTTTCCTGCTTTTATACTCGGTCGATAATTGCAAAGTCGATGGTGCTGGCATGCTGCCCAGACGAAGTGCTGGCGAAGCCGTCGCGCGCAAGGGAAAGCATCTTGCCAAGCGAATACTTCGACTTCCCTGCTGCCCTGGGCTTGCATTCATAATGCACCACGGCACTTGGAAGCCCAAGTTTGGGAAAGTCACTTCGCAGAAAGACGCTTCTTCTTGGCATGGTTTCAAGGAGACAGATTGCTTGGGCAGACACCAGCCGATAGTCTGCATGATTCTTGAACGTTTTAGTGCCCCACAATGCAAGAAGGCGGTAATAGGTCCTGCCTGTCAGCCGCTTCCATAGTGGGTCGCCCTGGGGATTTGCTTTAACAGCATAGACCACTTCACTGCCACGTGAATAGGCACAAAGCATTTCTTCGACCACCCCCAGGTCGTGCTGACCATCGGCATCGAGCGTTATGGCCACGTCGCATTGCGCAACTGCTTCGAGCATGCCTGCATAGAGCGCCACCTGCTGCCCGTAGTTTTGTTGCAGGCGCAAGCCACATACCGCATTGTGCTCGCGTGCAAGTTGGCAGACGATTTCCCATGTGGCGTCCGTACTGCCGTCGTCCACCAGAAGGGCACGACTGTTTGGGGCAATATGCCCCGCCGTTTTAAGTTCGGCAAGTTTCGCCACAAGCTGCCCCGCGGTAAGCCCTACAACCTCTTGTTCGTTGTAGCATGGCACCACAAACCAAAGCGTGGGTGTTGCCTTCGTGCCCAATTAAGTAAGAGCTTGTTCAACCACAGCGGCAAGGGTCTGTGCATGTGTAAGTGCGTCTTCGGCACTCGCCGCTTCAACCATAACGCGAATAAGCGGCTCGGTTCCCGACGCGCGCACCAACACGCGCCCTGTTTCACCCAAAGCTACTTCAGCATCCTTAATGGCTTGCGCAATAACAGTATTTTCTGCCCAGGTGCTATTGTCGGCTACGCGCACATTAATAAGCTCTTGCGGGAAGCGCTCCATTACCGAAATAGCTTCTTCCACAGTTTTCCCGCTGCGCACCACCGCCGCCAAGAACTGACACGCTGTCATAAGGCCGTCGCCCGTAGAGTTATAGTCAAGCAAAATCATATGACCCGACTGTTCGCCGCCAATGGAATAACCCTGCGCGCGCATTTCTTCCAAAACATAGCGGTCGCCCACCTTAGTTTGAACAACCTTAATGCCTTCGCGCTCCATAGCCTTAGTAAAACCAAGATTACACATAACGGTTGAAACCGCTGTGCTGCCAGCCAAAACGCCGCGCTGTTTCATGTCCAGCGCAAGTACCGCTTCCACGAAGTCGCCGTCGATTTCAAAACCCGTTGGCGTTACGAGCATTACGCGATCGGCGTCGCCGTCGTGCGCCACGCCAACGTCTGCCCCGCTTTCGGCCATGAGCGCTTTTAAGGGGTCTAGGCAGGTAGAGCCGCACTGCACGTTAATGTCGGTCCCGTCGAAGTCGTCGTTAATTACCGTTACCTTGGCACCCAAGCGCTCGAACGCCGCCGCACTGGTAAGAGCGGAAGCGCCGTGCCCTGCGTCTAGTGCAATATGTAGACCACTGAAGTCCACGCCCTGGGCACGCACGCTTTCAACGGCATGGTTAATGTAGATTTCCGTTGCTTCTTCAACGGGCACAGCCACGCCTACCGCGTCGCCAGGAAGCATGGATGCCGCGTTGTCTTCTTCACTGGAAACTTGCACAGCACCTTCTAGGCCACCAGACGTAATAAAAGCTTCGATTTCGTCTTCCACTTCGTCGGGAAGTTTAAAGCCGTGCGCATCGAAGAGCTTAATACCGTTATACTCCGGCGGATTGTGCGAAGCCGAAATAACCAGGCCCCCGTCGGCATGAAGTTTGTTGACGAGCAACGCCACACCCGGAGTAGGAATAATGCCCGCAAGCAACGCGGTGCCCCCTGCACTCATAATACCAGCGGACGCAGCAGCTTCGAGCATGTCGCCCGAAAGGCGCGTGTCCTTGCCAATAACAATATTGGGACCCATGAAAGTTGCAGCAGCCTGACCTAGACGGTAGGCAAGCTTGTTGGTAAGTTCCGTGTTGGCAACACCGCGCACACCGTCGGTTCCAAATAGTCTTCCCATAACAGTCCTTTCGACCTGTCTATTGTAACTGTTACTTGTGAAGCCCTTTTCGCGATGTCTGAACTACAAACTATTGAAAAAATCGCTGTTGCCGATTTTTTCACTTTTAAGGTGAAGTGCTAAACAAGCCCTCTGGCTTGTTTAGCACTGTCTAGGCGACCGAGAGGGAGCGTGCTGCTCGGCAAAGCCGAGCGCACTAGAGCGCATGAAAAAGAACCCTCCAGTGGAGGGTTCTTTTGAACAGCGAGAGCGGTCGACGAAAAGGGTTTGACAAGTAACAGTTATTCCTCGTCAGAGGCTCCAAGCAGTTGGCCACCTTCGTCGTTTTCGTCGGCAATCACTTCGGCTGCGGACTGTTCGTCTTCTGAATGGAAGCCCGAAAGCCCGAAGTCGAAGTTACCACCGCCAAGCAGCGCGTCCAGTTCTTCAAGGTTGCGCTGGTAGCTGCGCGGCGGCAGGGCTTCTCCGAGCATGTCTTCGCCTTCAGTGTTGAAGGTTGCCGGTTCGTCGCCACCAATGAGGATGGTGTCGTCGGGGCTAAAGACCATGTCGAGCAGCTGGCTCATGTCGTCGCTTGTGGCAGACAGGTCGTCTTCGATAACGCGCATAAGGTCGCGCTCTTCCAGGCCAGCCTTCAGTTCTTCGATAGCCTTGCCACCGATGCCTTCGATCTTCATAAGGTCTTCTTCGGTGTAGCCCACCAGGTCAGCCACGGTTTCGATGCCCGCTTCGCTAAACTTGTTGGCCCAACGCTGGGAAACACCCAGGTCATCGTAGATGTAGAGGCGTGCCTCTTCGTCGGAAAGCTGCGTCATGCGCCCGCCGGCACCCAGACTGCTGAAGTAGCTGGAGTAGCTGCCACCCAGACCCAAGTAACCTTCGCCATCAAGCGACCAGTCCTGAGGCTGCGGCAGCAATTCTTCGGTTTCGCGCAGTTCTTCAGGCGCATAGTCAGGCAGCGCGTCGCCCGTGGTCTTGGCCACCGGGACACCCTTGTAGGTAAGGCCCAACTTGCGGTAGCGCGAAAGGCCCGTACCAGCCGGAATCGGCTTGCCGATAATAACGTTTTCCTTCAAGCCCACCAAGCTGTCCGTCTTGCCTTCAATGGCAGCGTCGGTAAGAACCTTGGTGGTTTCCTGGAAGGACGCAGCAGAAAGCCACGAATCCGTTGCCAGCGAAGCCTTGGTAATACCCAAGAGCAGCGGCTGGCCAGTCGGGACTTCCTTGCCTTCTTCTTCAAGCTGCTTGGCAACCGCTTCGAATTCGAAACGATTAACCTGGCGGCCCGGCAAGTAGTCGGAATCGCCCGCGTCGAGCACCGCAAGCTTGCGCAGCATCTGGCGCGCAATAACTTCGATGTGCTTGTCGTTGATGTCTACACCCTGGCTGACGTACACGTCCTGAACCTGGCCAACGATGTAGCGCAGCGTGGTGTTCGGGTCGGTCAGGCGCAGCAAGTCGTGCGGGTTAATAGAACCCTTAGTCAGCTGCTGACCTACTTCAACCTTCACGCCATCGTCGACACCGGGCATCATGGACACACGTGCAGGAACGCTGTATTCGCGGATTTCGCCGTCCTTGTTATGGATGGTCAAAGTACGCGTGGTCTTGTCGCCGCTAATTTGCAGGGTGCCAGCAATTTCTGCGAGCACGGCCTGGCCCTTAGGCTTGCGTGCTTCGAAAAGTTCGGTAACACGCGGCAGACCCATGGTGATGTCTTCACCTGCAACACCACCCGTATGGAAGGTACGCATGGTTAACTGAGTACCCGGTTCACCAATGGACTGAGCAGCAATAATACCAACCGCCGTACCAATGTTCACCGGACGACCCGTGGCCAGGTCCCAACCGTAGCACTTCTGGCACACGCCATGTTCAGCGTGGCAGGTCATGATAGTACGGATGGTCACGGACTCAATGCCACCTTCGACCCATTCCTTCATCTGCTCAACGCTTTCGATGTAGCTTTCGGCGTCGGCATAATGCTTGCCGCGCGGACCCTTAACATCTTCGGCGAGGCAACGGCCCACCAGGTTCGCATCGATTTCGCCCTTGGAGGTGAGCAGCGGATATTCCACGCCTTCGCTTGCGCCACAGTCGAGTTCGCGCACGATAACGTCTT
>CAJOJB010000036.1:10275-18484 GCA_905234635.1 uncultured Eggerthellaceae bacterium
GCCGTACGCAGTGCGGTGTCGGCCAGACCCTTACGGGCACCGTGGCTGGAAATAAAGTATTCCAGTACGGAAAGGCCCTCGCGGAAGTTTGCCTTAATCGGAATTTCGATGTATTCACCCTTCGGGTCGGCCATCAGGCCACGCATACCAGCAAGCTGACGAATCTGCTTGATGTTACCGCGAGCACCCGAGAACGCCATCATGTAGATGGGGTTGAATTTGTCGAAGTTGTCGGCCATGGCGTTACCAACTTCATCGTTGGCTTCGGTCCACACGTCGATAACCTGCTTGTAGCGTTCGTCGTCGGACATCAGGCCAAGCTGATAGTCATCTTCGATGGCCTGAACCTTCTTGTCAGCTTCCGCCAGAATGTCGTCTTTTTGCGGCGGCACGGTGGCGTCGTAAACCGAAACGGTAACACCTGCACGCGTGGCATAGTGGAAGCCCGCGTCCTTCAAACCGTCCAGAATGGGCTCCATCTGGCTGGTGGTGTAGCGGTTCGTGCAGTCTTCAATCAGACGGCTTACTTCGCCCTTGTTCAGTTCATAGTTCAAGAACGGATAGTCGTCGGGCAGCTGCTTGTTCAGCGTGATGCGGCCCACCGTGGTTTCAATGCGAGTACCCGCCTTCACCAGTTCGCTCTGGCCAAAGGCGCTTGCCACTTCGGTGTCTTCGGTCAGACGCACGAAGATGCGTGCCTGCAGGTCCAGATCGGCACGGGCGTCATAGGCGTTCATGGCGTCATCGAAGTCGATGAAGGCACGACCTTCGCCCGGGAAGCCTTCGCGCATGGCGGTTAAGTAGTACAGACCAATGATCATGTCCTGCGTAGGAATGGTGAGTGGGCGGCCATGGGCAGGCGACTTGATGTTGTTCGAGGACAGCATGAGCACGCGTGCTTCGGCCTGGGCTTCGTTAGACAGGGGTACATGCACGGCCATCTGGTCGCCGTCGAAGTCGGCGTTAAAGGCAGTACAAACCAGCGGATGCAAACGGATTGCCTTACCTTCTACCAAGACCGGCTCGAAGGCCTGAATGCCCAAACGGTGCAAAGTGGGTGCGCGGTTCAGCAGTACCGGATGTTCGGTTATGACTTCTTCGAGCACGTCCCACACATAGCTGGCGCCACGGTCAACTGCGCGCTTTGCAGCCTTGATATTGGCGGCATATTCCAGTTCTACCAGGCGCTTCATAACGAAGGGCTTGAACAGCTCGAGTGCCATGGCGGAAGGCAGACCGCACTGGTGCAGCTTCAGCTGCGGGCCCACCACGATAACCGAACGGCCAGAATAGTCTACGCGCTTACCCAGCAGGTTCTGGCGGAAACGGCCCTGCTTGCCCTTGAGCATGTCGGACAAGGACTTAAGCGGACGATTGCCAGGACCCGTTACGGGGCGGCCACGACGGCCATTGTCGAACAGACTGTCCACCGCTTCCTGAAGCATGCGCTTTTCGTTGTGCACGATAATTTCAGGTGCACCCAAATCGAGCAGGCGCTTCAGGCGGTTGTTACGGTTGATAACGCGCCTGTACAGGTCGTTCAGGTCGCTGGTTGCAAAACGGCCACCATCGAGCTGAACCATAGGACGCAGATCTGGCGGGATAACCGGGATAACGTCCAAGATCATGTCGGTTGGGCGGTTGCCCGACTTCAGGAAGGCGTCAACCACCTTCAGGCGCTTAACGGCCTTGGCACGCTTTTGACCCTTGCCCGTCGCGATGATTTCACGCAGTTCTTCAGCGGTTTCTTCCAGATTGATGGCTGCCAGCAAGTCGCGTACGGCTTCAGCACCCATGCCACCACGGAAGTATTCGCTGTAGTTCATGCGCATTTCGCGGTACAGAGCTTCATCGGCAATAAGCTGCTTGGCTTCCACCTTCATGAAGGCATCGAATGCTTCGGAACGCAGAGCCTTGCGCTCGTTGAATTCTTCGTAGATGTCGGCGAGTTCATCTTCGACTTCTTCGGGCGTCATGCGCTCTTCGTCTTCGATGTCGTCGATAATTTCGTCTTCTTCAGGCACGTAGTCCGTGGAAAGACGGCGCACACTTGCCACCAGGCGGTCGCGCTCGGCATCTAGTTCTTCCAGGTCGGCAGCCAATTCGTCGCGCAGTTCCGCTTCGTCTTCTTCGCGAGCTTCCGTGTCCACAAAGGTCACGATAGAGCTGGCAAAGTAGAGCACCTTTTCCAGGTCCTTCGGCGGAATGTCGAGCAGGTAACCAAGGCGGCTCGGGCTGCCCTTGAAGTACCAAATATGGCTGACCGGCGCGGCCAATTCAATGTGGCCCATGCGTTCACGGCGCACCTTGGCGCGCGTTACTTCAACGCCGCAGCGTTCGCACACGATGCCCTTGAAGCGGATGCGCTTGTACTTACCGCAGGAACATTCCCAGTCCTTGGTGGGACCAAAAATCTTTTCGCAGAACAGGCCGTCCTTTTCGGGCTTCAAGGTACGATAGTTGATGGTCTCGGGCTTCTTGACTTCTCCGCGCGACCAGCTGCGGATGTCTTCAGCGCTTGCAAGAGAGATGCGCAGCGCGTCGAAGTTGTTCACATCGTATTCGCTCATTTACTGCTCCTCTCCGCCACCGATGAGTTCATTTTCATCATCGCCACCAATCAGGTCGCTTTCAATTAAATCTGCAAGGTCTGCCGCAATGCTGGTTAGAGCGTCTTCTTCTTCAGATTCCGTCTTGGCAGCATCGGCCTGCAGGCTTGCAATCAAATCGGCATCTTCGTCGACTTCGGTCAGGTCTTCCGTTACATCAACGTAACGACCCTGGCCTTCCAGCTCAACATTGAGGCCGAGCGACTTCATTTCCTTGACGAGCACCTTGAAGGACTCAGGAACTTCAGCCGCAGGCAGGTTTTCGCCCTTGACAATGGATTCGTAGGACTTCACACGGCCCACCGTGTCGTCGGACTTCACGGTGAGGATTTCCTGCAGCACGTTGGACGCGCCATAGGCGTAGAGTGCCCACACTTCCATTTCGCCGAAGCGCTGGCCACCGAACTGAGCCTTACCACCAAGCGGCTGCTGGGTAATCAAGCTGTAGGGGCCAGTCGAACGGGCATGAATCTTGTCGTCAACCAAGTGGCCCAACTTCAGGATGTAGCTGGCACCCACGGTAACGGGCTCGCGGAACGGTTCGCCCGTACGGCCGTCGTAGAGGATGGTCTTACCGGTAGCAGAAAGCTGCGGCACGAATTCGTCGCGCGCGGCAGCGCCATACTTTTCATGGTTGATATTAATAAGGTTGCGGTTCGCCTTCATGATAACGTCGGAAATTTCGTCTTCCGTCGCACCGTCGAACACGGGGCTTGCCACAAACATGGGGCCTTCAACCGCTTCGTTTGAATTCGGGTCGTCCGACCAACCGAACTTCGCTGCCCAGCCAAGGTGGCATTCAAGCAGCTGGCCCACGTTCATACGGCTTGGTACACCCAGCGGGTTCAAAATGATGTCGATAGGCGTGCCGTCTGCCAGGTAAGGCATGTCTTCAACAGGCAAAATGCGGCTGATAACACCCTTGTTACCATGGCGACCAGACAGCTTGTCGCCCTGCTGAATCTTGCGCTTCTGGGCAACGTATACGCGAATAAGTTCGTTAACGCCCGGTGCCAGGTCGTCGCCTTCTGCGCGGCTCTGGCGCGTAATGTCGATAACGCGGCCACCAGAACCATGGGGAACACGCAGGCTAGTGTCGCGCACTTCACGAGCCTTTTCGCCGAAGATGGCACGCAGCAGACGTTCTTCAGCGGTGAGCTCGGTTTCGCCCTTGGGGGTAACCTTGCCCACGAGCACGTCGCCGGGGAACACTTCGGCGCCAATGCGGATAATGCCGTCGGCGTCAAGGTCGGCAATCATGTCGTCGGAAATATTGGGGATTTCGCGGGTGATTTCTTCAGGACCCAGCTTGGTATCGCGCGCATCGATTTCGTATTCAGAAATATGGATGGACGTGAGCAGGTCTTCGGACACCACGCGTTCGCTGATGATGATAGCGTCCTCGTAGTTGTAACCTTCCCAGGGCATGTAGGCCAGCATGAGGTTTTGACCGAGTGCCAGTTCTGCATGGTCGCAGGACGGGCCGTCTGCCAGCACGTCGCCCGCGGCAACCTTGTCGCCCTTGCGTACGAGGGGCTTGTGGTTAATGCAGCCGCTCTGGTTGGAGCGCTGGAACTTCGGAATGAGGTATTCGTCGTATTCGCCGTCGGGGCGCTGGATAACGATAACTTCACCGTCCACGTAGTCGACCACGCCGGAGTTCTGGGCGATCATGATTTCGCCCGAGTCGACAGCAATACGATGCTCGATGCCCGTACCTACCAGCGGAGCTTGCGGCTTCAGCAGGGGCACGGCCTGACGCTGCATGTTCGAACCCATGAGGGCACGGTTAGCGTCGTCGTGTTCGAGGAAGGGAATGAGCGACGTAGCAACCGATACCATCTGGCGCGGGCTCACGTCCATGTAGTCAACCCTCTTGACTTCGACTTCGTCCGGGTCGCCAAATTCGCCCTTGGAATTCCTAGTACGGCAGAGCACGCGGCTCTTCTTCTTGAACTTGCCATTCACGAATTCGCCGAACTGCCTGGTTTCGGGGTCGAAGGTTTCATTCGCCTGAGCGATGATGTGCTTTTCTTCTTCGTCTGCGGTGAGGTAGTCAACTTCGTCGGTAACCTTGCCGTCGACCACGCGCCTGTACGGCGTTTCGATGAAACCGTAAGGGTTCACGCGTGCATAGGTTGCCAGCGAACCAATAAGGCCGATGTTGGGACCTTCAGGAGTTTCGATGGGGCACATACGGCCATAGTGGCTGGTATGAACGTCGCGGACTTCAAAGCCAGCGCGTTCGCGGGACAAGCCGCCCGGACCCAAAGCAGACAGACGACGCTTGTGCGTAATGCCTGCGGCCGGGTTGGACTGGTCCATGAACTGGGACAACTGGCTCGATCCGTAGAATTCTTTGATGGCAGCCACGATGGGGCGAATGTTAATCAGGCTCTGCGGCGTGATTTCGTCGGGTTCCTGCATGCTCATGCGTTCGCGAACCACGCGTTCCATACGGGATAGGCCAATACGGAACTGGTTCTGGATAAGTTCGCCCACCGTGCGAATACGACGGTTGCCAAAATGGTCGATGTCGTCGAGGGTATAACCTTCAACGCCGTCGTGCAGCGCGATGATATAGCGCATGCTGGCTACGATATCGTCCTTGGTCAGCGTGGACTTTTCGGATATTTCTTCTGTGTCGAAGCCCAGCTTCTTGTTCATCTTGTAACGACCAACCGTTGCCAGGTTGTAGCGCTGCTGATTGAAGAACAGGCCGTCAAGCAGGGTGCGAGCCGAATCGATCGTGGGCGGCTCGCCCGGGCGGAAGCGCTTGTAAAGTTCGATAAGGCTTTCGTCGCGCGTGGTGGCTGGGTCGCGGTCGAGCGTGCGCAGGACCATTTCGCTGTCGCCCAGCAGTTCAATAATTTCTTCGCGGCTTTCGGCCAGGCCAAGGGCACGCACCAGCAGAGTTGCCGGCTGCTTGCGCTTGCGGTCGATACGCACCGAAAGGACGTCGCGCTTGTCGGTTTCAAATTCCAGCCATGCACCACGGCTCGGAATAATCTTGGCATTGTAAATAATGCGGTCAGACGTCTTGTCGCGTTCGCTGCCAAAGTAAACGCCGGGGCTACGAACCAACTGGCTTACCACCACGCGTTCCGTACCATTAATAATGAAGGTACCGTGCGGGGTCATAAGCGGGAAGTCGCCCATAAATACGTCTTGTTCCTTAATTTCGCCCGTTTCCAAATTGGTGAAACGCACTTCGGCAAACAGAGGTGCCTGGTAGGACATGTCCTTTTCCTTGCACTCGTCCACCGTGTACTTGGGCTCGCCAAATTCGTGCTTACCAATTTCAACGCGCATGTCCTTTGAATTGGACTCGATGGGACAGATGTCCGCGAAAGCCTGAGACAAACCTTCATTTTGGAACCAGGCGAAACTTTCCTTCTGGATCGCAATAAGGTTTGGGACGTCCATGACGTCAGGGATTTTCGCGAAGCTTTTGCGGCTCCTATATTTGCTGGTAGAAGCCTGTTTTTTTGTCTTCGCCACGGGTCTTTTCCTCCTATCAAGAAAAGCTCAAACTGCGAAAAAGTCGCAACGCACTACAATACGCGCGCGCATAGGCAAAGTCAAGAAAAATTTTCTTAAACCATGTATTTTTGATGTTAAATTGCCTTAACGAACAGGGCTTTTATGCTTGTGTTTTTTGGGAATTTGGGGACGGAGGATATTTCCCAAAAGTGGGAAAAATCCTCCGTCCCCAAATTCCCAAAAAACCTCCGTCCCCAAATGAAACAAAAATAAGACGAAATGATTCATAGAAGCGTATAATTATTTGAGCAATGCTTTAACGAGCATGCATTACACATCAGTAAACGTATAGGAGGAAACCATGCAACCATCAGGGTCACAAACAGGACTCAAAGTAATATCAATCCTCGACATTATTAGCGGCGTTATTGTCGCACTGTCAGCCTTTATGATGTTAGCAGGTGGCGCTGTCTTAGGGTCTGACCCAAGTATGGCCGCTGAGGCTGCTGCAGAAACAGGCATGGAAGCATCTACTGTTGTAGGTCTTGCCGCTGGGCTTGGCATAATGCTGCTGGTAACAGCTGCCATTACCCTGATTACCGGTATTTTGGGCCTGCGTGCCGCCAAGGACAATCAAAAGATTAAGCCCGTATGGATCATTTCCGTTATCGCACTCGTGTTTGCGGTTATTTCATTCATCATGACCGTCACCGGTGGCGGCAGCGGCAGCAACATTGGTTCTTCGCTCGGCAGCCTGATTATGCCCGCCATCACCTTCTGGCTGGCCAACAACGTGAAGAAGGAAGCCGGCCTTTAAAAGCTAATTTCCTATCCTTTTAAGGGATTCAATTGTTCTAAATCGCGAGCGCTCTCGCTGTTAAAGAAAAAGCCCATTTAGGGCTTTTTCTTTTATACACTTACAGCATGTGGGCGCGGAGGAAGGCGCCGTCTTGGGATGCGAGATAGGCAGGTGCAATATCGAAAACGGTCTTGCAACCACACTGCCCTTCCGCGGCCAAACGCGCAATGGCACGAGCATAGGCCACCAGCACGCTTGACGTAAATTCGGGGTTACTGCCCAGTTCAAGCGAGTATTCGATTTTCATAGGTGTGCCCGCAGCACTCGTACCCGTGCGCAATACGAAACCACCGTGAGGCAGACCCGCGTGGTCGCGATCGAGTTCTTCCTGGCTAATGAAATTCACCACGGTGTCGTAATCGGCGAAATAGTTGGGCATTTCCACTATTTGCTTTTCAACGGCTGCTGCATCTGCTCCGTCTTCCAGCACAACCCAGCATTCACGCGTATGCTTTTCGCGCGTGGTCAGTTCTGGGTTGCTGCCACTGCGCACCGCGTCAAGCGCAGCCTGCACGGGAATAGTGTACTGCTTAGCGTCCGCCACGCCTTCAATGCGACGAATGGCATCTGAATGCCCTTGGCTAATACCCTTGCCCCAGAAGGTATAGTCGGCGCCTTCGGGCAACATGCAGTTTGCATACAGTCGATTGAGGCTAAACAAACCTGGATCCCAACCGCAGGAAATAAGTGCCACCTTGCCGCCTTCATGCGCAGCTGTATCCACATTTTCAAAGTGAGTGGGAATGTTGGCGTGCGTGTCAAAACTGTCTACCACGTTATAAAGCTTGGCATATGTGGGCGTAAGCACGGGCAGGTCTGTTGCGCTACCCCCTGCAATAATAAGCACATCGATAGCTTCGGTACCCGCATCAAGGTCTGTAGCAGGCTTTACGGGTACGCCCTCCGTTGTAATAGCCACGCTTGCAGGATCGCGGCGCGTGTACACCGCCACCAACTCCATGTCTGCGTTCTGGCGCACCGCAAACTCTACCCCACGGCCCAAATTTCCATAACCCAAGATACCAATACGTGTCATATCAAACTCCTATCGGGGCTTTGTAACAAATCAATAATACCATCTGCCGCAGCTTGCTTTGCATGCAGAAACACGGCCTTAACATAGCGTACGGGCCAGCTTAAACGCAATATATAACTTCGTTAGCTTTGGTGTTTCAACCTAACGTTTGCGCCCACCAAGGAAGTTGCGGGCAATCTGATTGAGCACCGTGCGCCCCACCTGGTTGATAGTCTTCATAGT
>CAJOJB010000036.1:18494-31593 GCA_905234635.1 uncultured Eggerthellaceae bacterium
GCCGCAATACGCTGGCGCTCGGCTTCCTTTTCAGCCGCGCGTGCTGCACGTTCGGCTGCCTTTTCGGCTTCGCGAGCTGCCCTTTCTTCTTCTTTGGCCTTCTGCTTTTCCATTTCCGCAATTTGCTTTTCAAGTTCAGCAATGCGGGCGTTTTCTTCTTCCTGCTTGGCGGTTTCTTCGGCTTCGACCGCCAGCTTTTCATAAGCGGATTCGTTGTCGATGGCGTCCGCATACTTGGAAACCAGGCTGCCAGAATTGCTGATGGCAGCTTCAATGAGCGCTTCTTCGGGCGCCGCCATTAAGCACTGTGGCGGCATAATCTTGGACTGCTGCACCATGGTGGGCACGCCCTCGTCATCCAGGAAGGAAACCAAAGCTTCGCCCGTACCCAACTCCGTAATAACGTCTTCGGCCTTGAATGCTGGGTTTTCGCGGAAGCTGGCTGCGGCGGCACGGACGGCTTTTTGCTCAGCTGGAGTGTAAGCACGCAGGGCATGCTGAACCTTGTTGGAAAGCTGGGCCAACACCTCGTTGGGAATGTCGCTCGGGCTTTGGCTGCAGAAATACACACCCACGCCCTTAGAGCGGACAAGCTTAACCACCTGCACGATTTTGTCCAAAAGCTCTGCCGGCATATTGTTGAACAGCAAGTGTGCTTCGTCGAACACAAAGACAAACTTGGGCTTTTCGGGGTCACCCACTTCAGGCAAGGTCTCAAATAGCTCGGAAAGCATCCAGAGCAAGAACATGGCGTAAAGCTGCGGCTGATTGATAAGCGTCGTGGCGTTCAGAATATTTACATAGCCATGGTCATTAGAGTCGCAGGCAAACCAGTCGTTCAGATCCAGTTCGGGTTCGCCAAAGAATTCAGCTCCGCCCTGATCTTCCACCGAAATAAGCGAACGCAGGATGGATGCCACGGACTGCTTGGCTACGTTGCCATAGTCCATCTTGAAATCGTCGGCGTGGTCGGCCACGTAGGTGAGCATGGAGCGCAAATCCTTCAGGTCGATAAGCTCCAGGCAGCGGTCGTCGGCAATGCGGAACACAATATTAAGTACGCCTTCTTGCGTGTCAGTCAAGTTCAACAAGCGCGCCAGCATGGTCGGACCCATGTCGGACACCTTCACGCGCACGGGAATGCCTTTGCCTTCCGCGCCTGATTCTTTCACACCAGCCATCTTCCAAAAACGGCAGGGGCAACCCTGGAGCCACCCGTCGGCATATTCCTTCAGCGGTGCCCAGTCTTCGGCTGGCATGGTGTCCCAGTCCTTGCCGTCGTAACCTTCCACGATGCCAAACTTGCCCAAGCGCTTCTGAATGTTTTCGTCGTTAACACCTGGCTGGACCATGCCGCCCACGTCGCCTTTAACGTCGGCCATAAATACCGGCACGCCCGCCTGCGAAAAGCCTTCTATCATCACCTTGATGGTTACGGTCTTGCCCGTACCCGAAGCGCCGGTAATAAGTCCGTGGCGGTTCGCCTGGTTCAGCAGCAGGTACGAACGGTCCTGATAACCGTTGCTGGAGGCCATCCAAATTTTGACAGGAGTGTTGTTTTCGTTACGGACGAGCATGGTAATCCTTTCGCACAAAATCGAATGAACACATTATAGGGGATTTAGAGGGTATAGGGGATTCAGGGGGCTTGGGTGTTCGATAAGGTCCAGCCTGCCTTGCCATCATAACGAGTCGCGAAGGGCGCGAAGCTTTTCTGCCACTGCCGGATCTATGCGACCTTCGACCGTGCGTTTGTCGGCAATCTTCGGCGAAGCATCCAGCCTGGATTCTCGCGCCATATGTTCGGCTTCGCGCGAAAAGCCTTCGGCGCTCATGCGGTCTACCCCGCCACCGAATACCGTGTCCTGAATGCCCGCGTCCGAAGAAACGACAAGGACTTCCCAACCGCGATTACGCGCATCATGAGCAAACTTTTCAATCGCCTTGTCGGCTGAAACCCCCGCCGGCGTAAACACCACGCGTACCGCGCCAATGCGTTCGTCGGAACCAACGGACAGTTCGTTAGCCCCGCCGTCGTAGACGATAATGCCTTCTGCAAAGTCGTGACCCATGTACGCAATGGTGTCGTTAAGCAGGGCCTCGCGCGACTTGTTTAACACGTCGTCGGTATAGTCGGGGTTGTCACGCAAATGCAGGTAACGGCTACCCGAGCGCAAGGCGTTATAACCGTCGACAATCAGAAGTTTTTTGCGCGTGTTTGCCATGTTGTTAGTCTTGGTGGCAGCCCTTAGCCCTTAATAGTTCTGGCGAAGCCACTCATACATGCAGGCAGTAGCGGACTGGGCCACATTAAGCGAAGCCACTTCGCCCATTTGCGGCAAGGCCACCAAAAAGTCACAGGCTTCCAACGTCAGGCGCGCCAGGCCTTCACCTTCGTTACCCATAATGAGCACCATCTTGCCCTTAAGGTTAGCATCCCAAATACAGATATCGGCTTTTTCGGAAGCACCTGCCACCCAAAAGCCTTCTTCCTTCAGGCGTTCGCAGGTCTGCTTAATGTTGGCCACCTGGGCCAGCGGCACGCGCACCACCGCACCGGCACTGCTTTTGTATGTAGCAGCCGTTACGTGTGCGCTACGTTTGTTAGGAATTACTACCCCGGCCGCACCCACGCCTTCGGCGGAACGCAGGATGGCACCCAGGTTTCCCGCATCAGTAATATGATCCAGGATAACCACAAGCGCTCGACCATCATGTTCTTCCGCTTGGCGGTTAGCGCGGTCAACAATGTCTTGCAAATTGGTGTAGGCAAAAGGCTTGGCCTGTGCCATAACGCCCTGGTGACTCCCGCGTTCAGACTTGGCATCCAAGCGGGCGCGCGGCACTTCTTCAATGGGTACCTGAGCCTGCTTCGCCTTGCGCAAAACATCTTGCACGAGGCTATCGCGCTTCAAATTGTCGGCGATAAACAGCCGTTCGACTGGCACGCCAGTGCGCAGCGCTTCGATTACGGGACGTTTTCCTTCAATGTATTCAGCCATACCGCTATTATAGATTATGAAGAAAGGACCTTGCGTGAAGATAGGCATCGTTTCAGACCTGCACCGCCACCTGCCCATATTCGTGGAACGCGCTTTTGCGGGCTGCGAACGTATTTTGTGTGCGGGCGACACCGAAGACGAACGCCTGCTTTGGCAACTGCAAACCATTGCGCCTGTCGTTAATGTGCGTGGCAATAATGACTGGACCATTGAAGCGCCTTTTTCAATTACGACAGAAATTGAAGGCGTGACCTTTTTCATGGTGCACCGCCCCCACGATATTGGCACGCTCGCGCCAAACGTGCAGGTAGTAGTGCATGGCCATACCCACACTCCGCGCGATGAAACCATTGCGGGCGTGCGCTATCTTAACCCTGGCAGTCCTACCTACCCGCGCAATAGTAAGCCAAGCTGCATGGTAGTAGAGCTGCAAAACGGCGAAATAAAAACAGTAAAGAGCGTCGAAGCGTAGTCCGCCCCAAATTGGACTTTGCCTCATTTTTACCCCGCACCCCAAATGGGACGAATCCAGCTTAAGCCCTATGCAATCCCGGGCAAAACGGTATATTCACCATAATTTGTGACTGAAAAAAGCTAGAAATGCTATCATATTCCTCGGCGAAAAGTATTTCGTAGAAGCGTATAAAGAACGTAAAGGGGGTTCATGGACGCACGATACGTATTTGTATATGCTGCAGTTAACGTGTTCTGCATACTCACGGCATTGGTCATTTTGTCCAAGATTTCGTATAACGTTGGTTCTGAACACGAAAATCGCTATTTCCGTGGCATGACCTTATGCTTCCTTGGCTTTGTTATTCTTGAACTATTGTGGGTGCTCATTGAAGGTGGTGCCATTGCCGCTCCACGTGCACTCGGAAGCTTCTTCAAAATTATAAGCACTATGCTTATTCCCTTCATGGTGTACCACTGGTTCTGGTTTGCTGAAATTAAATTCCGCTCAAATATTGTGGGTAGCTGGGTGGCACGTATTCTTACACTCATACCTTTCATTGTCTTGGTTATCTGCTACATTATTTCCATTTTCAATGGCATGGTTTTCAGCATTGGATCAGAAGGCGAATTGGTGCCAGGACCCTTGGTGGGCCTTACGGGTATAGCGGACAACATCTATGGCATCGCTATTATCATTCATGCGGTTGTCCTCCTTGTAAAAGAAAAGGTCCCTTACCGCAGGCGCACCTACCTCACCATGATTATCTTTATTCTACTCTGCACGGCAGGAGGCATAATCGATGCCGTGGTGCAGAATACTCCTGTCATGCCGCTGGCTAATGCCTTCGCGTTCATTTTCCTGTTTGCCAACCTTCAGGAAACGCAAATTTACAATGACGCTTTGACGGGTTTGAACAACCGCCGTCGCGCCGATGAATACATTTTAGAAAGCATTCCTACGGCTTCTGAAGAAGCGCCTTTGTACCTATTTGTGCTTGACGTTGACAATTTCAAAACTATTAACGACTCGCTTGGGCATCTGGAAGGTGACCGCGCCCTGTGTGCGGTGGCTAAAGGTATCGCGAATGCAGTCGACGAATATCATGGCTTTGCATCCCGCTGGGGAGGCGATGAGTTTGTGGTTGCCGCAAGCGGCACGGGCGAAAGCTTTGCGCAAAACGTTATGAACACGCTTAAAAATAGTATCAAACAGTCGGCTGAAAATGCTGGTATCTCCTATCCTCTTGAAGCAAGTGTTGGCTTTGTAAAGTGCACCTCGCCGCAAAGCAAGATGAGCGACCTTATTGCCAAGGCCGACAAGATGCTCTACGAACAGAAAAGCCTCACCCTGTCGCATCGCGCTACAGCCTAAACACGAAATATGATTCTCGAAAATAGAGGATTGAAAAAAGAAGGCGCCCACTGAAATGGACGCCTTTCTTGTTTGCTTGGTAAGGTTCGCAATTAGGCAGCGGCGATGTCGCTTGCGCAGTGCGGACACTTGGTTGCTTCTTCGGCAACTTCTTCCATGCAATAGGGGCAAGTGCGGGCAGGTGCTTCTTCTTCGGGCTTGGTAGCCTTGTTGTAAGATTTTACAATCCAGAACACCACCAGAGCGATAAGGATGAAGTCGATGACGGCCTGGATAAAGGCACCGTAGCCAATTTCAGCAGAACCGACGGTAATCGCCAGGTCGGCAAAGCTTACGCCACCCATGAGTGCGCCCACGATAGGCATGATAATCTTTTCAACCAAGGCACCTACGATTGCCTGAAATGCACCGCCGATGATAATACCAACTGCCAAGTTCATGACATTACCCTTGGCGATGAATTCCTTAAACTCTTCTGTGAATGATTTTGCTGCGTCAGCCATTTTAAGTCCTTTCTACTACATGCATGGCTTTATTCCAACGCGATAGTCTACCCCTAGCGTGGTGTGCGCACAAGGGGAAAATGGGAAAATGGGGTCGGAGGATATTTTCCCACTTTTGGGAAAATATCCTCCGACCCCATTTTCCCATTTTCTCGCTGCTCTAGAAGAAGCAGGCTTTGATACCTATAAGGATGAGCACAATACCACCAGCAATTTGCGCACGGGCACCAAAGTGTTCACCCAGCTTGCGCCCGACCACCACCATGGCAAGGCACAGCACAAAAGTACACAATGCAATAATCCCCGCGTCCACAAAGACTGGCTCTCTCGTGGCAGCGAGGGTAATACCAACCGCAAAGGCGTCGATGCTCGTAGCCACCGCCTGCGCAAGCATGGATGCAAGGCTCACATGGTCGCGCGCAGCTTCCAGTTCATCTTCCCCGTTGTCATCATGGATGCCATCCCACAGCATTTTGCCGCCCACGAAGCCCAAGATGAGCAGCGCGATAATACCCGAATATCTTTCCACGAAATCGCCTGCCAGCGAGCCAGCATAATAGCCCAGCACGGGCATAAGCCCCTGGAACAAGCCAAATAACAGCGGCATAAGAAAGGCGCGGGCGTGCGACAATTTCGGATTCGCCACCAAATTGCAAATGGTTACGCTCATGGCGTCAGCCGAAAGCGCTATACCAATAAGTATGACTTCAAGTATGCCCACAACTTCCCTTTGTGCACCAGGTGACGCAATCACATATTGCGTCCGCAACAAGTTGTTAGAATAACACGTAATACATGCCGCAGACAGCAGGAGATGCCGTGACGTATTTGATTACATTTCTCGAAGGGGTGATTACCTTTATTTCGCCCTGCCTGCTGCCCTTACTACCAGTATACGTAGCCTACTTTGCAGGGGGCATGGCCACGGGCACGTCTTCGAACCTGCGAAATACGCTTATTTCGGCCCTTGGCTTTGTTGCGGGCTTCACCTTGCTCTTTACGCTTATGGGTGCCTTCGCGGGAAGCGTAGGAAGCTTCTTTACCGCAAACCAGGGCATTTTGAACGTAGTCTGCGGACTGGTCGTTATCTTCTTTGGTCTACACTTCATGGGAATTATTAAAATTGACGCTCTCCAGAAAACCATGCGCCCCAACGTGAACAGACCGCCGCGCGGCTTTCTTTCTTCAGCACTATTTGGCATGGTGTTTGCCATAGGATGGACGCCCTGCGTAGGTGCCTTTTTGGGTTCCGCCCTTTCGCTTGCAGCCAGCACGGGATCCACGGCACAGGGCATTCTTCTCTTACTGTGCTATTCACTGGGGCTGGGCATCCCCTTTATGTTAACAGCGGTGCTCATTGACCGGCTCGAAGGGGCCTTTACCTGGATTAAGCAACACTACACACTTGTCAATCGCGTGTGCGGCGTGCTTCTTATTATTGTCGGTATTCTTATGGCAAGCGGACAGATGGGCCGTTGGCTTTCCGCGCTTGCAGGATAGGTGACTTATGGAAAACGGAAACAATAAAAAAGGACTGATCATAAGCCTGGCGGCCATCGTCGCTGTCGTGGCACTTGCCGCCATTGGCTACAACGTGCTTAAGGGCGGCCAAGACACGACACTGCCCAGCATTGGGGTAACGCCTGCCGCAAACAGCGCAAGCGCGGGAAGCACTGTCACAAATGCGGAGGCCGCAGATGGTGCGAGTGGCGGAAACAGCGCGGCGGCCGAAAGCGGCGCGTCTGCAACAAACAGCGAATACCCTATCTTTACGGACTTCAACATTAAGACGCTCGAAGGTAGCGACGTTGCCCTTTCTAGTTTTTATGGCAAGCCGACTCTTTTGGGTTTTTGGGCCACCTGGTGTCCGCCCTGTAATGCCGAAGCACCCGAAATTCAAAAGCTTTGGGAACGCTATGGTGACCAGGTTAATTTTGTGATGGTGGACTCTTCGGTTGCAGACGGGCGCGACAGCCCCAAGAGCATTCAAAGCTGGATGGAGGACGGCTCTTATAGCTACCCTGTCTACTACGACGAAACGGGTGAAGCCGCCTTCGTAACTGAAGTGTACTACCTGCCCACCATGTACGTGCTGGACTCGGAAGGCCACCTGCTTACCGCCTTCAGTGGAACGCTGGACGTGGCGAGCGGTTCACAACTTATTGAGCAACTTCTTGCCTTGTAAGGTTACTTAGGGCATAATATCCAAGCCTTGGGCGTTTGGCGCAGCGGGAGCGCAACTGCCTTACAAGCAGTAGGTCGCAGGTTCAAATCCTGCAACGCCCACCAGTAATTATGCGGCGCCTGTTATGGGCGCCGCTTATAAACGGAGAGATGTCCGAGCTGGCCGAAGGAGCACGATTGGAAATCGTGTATACCTCAAAAGGGTATCTGGGGTTCGAATCCCCATCTCTCCGCCACGAAATGCTCGCAGGTCCAAACTTGGACCTGCTTTGTTTTGTGTTATTATTCTTCCTTGCATTATGGAGAGATGGCAGAGCGGTTGAATGCGGCGGTCTCGAAAACCGTTTCACCATGTTAAATGGTGACTAGGGTTCGAATCCCTATCTCTCCGCCAGAAATAAAAATGCCCCGCACGCTGCGGGGCATTTTCTTAAACTTCAAAGCTGCCTAGCGTTCAGGCTGTGCTTCCGAACTAATTTCCGTAGGCTGTTCAGCTTCCGCGCTTGTGGCAGCTTCGGCGTCTGCCGATGCTTCAGCTTCGGCGTCTGCCGATGCTTCAGCTTCGGCGTCTGCGTCCATGATAGCGCTGTCGTCTTCTTCGGCTTCTTCACTTGACGCCGTTTCGTACTTGCTCAGGTCGACGTTATAGGGCACGTTTTCTGGCATTTCGTTAATAACAATGTCAGCTTCTTCCTTGTACTTGGCATCCCAGTCGCTTACCGCTGTCGTCTTGGCACTGGACTCGAGCTGGCTCTTCACCATTTCAGTAAGGGCTTCAGGGGCTTCGTCGACAGACTTAATGCCGTCTTCTGGCGCATTGAAAATGTCGGTGCACAGAATAATGTGGTAGCCGTACTGGCTTTCCACCAGCCCGCTCATCTGGTCCTTCTCGAGCTCGTCGAGCGCTTCCTGATATTCGGTGACAAAAGCGGTCATCTTATCCCAGCCAACATCGCCACCCGTTGCGCCCGAAGAATCGATGGAATATTCCTTGGCGGCGTCTTCGAATGTCAGACTGCCGTCCTGAATTTGCTTGAGCACGCTTTCTGCCGTTTCCTTGTCTTCCAGGTTAAACAGAATGTGCGACGAACGCTTCATGCCGTTTGTATATTCGACATACATGTTCAAGGATTCAAGCATTTCTTCATCGCTCACAGGGCCTGCTTCTTCAGAAACTTTTTCCTGCACGCGCATATCGAGCAGGCTCTTGCGAATGCTTTCGCGATAATCTTCTTCGTTTGTTCCAGCCTGTGCGAGTGCTTCCTGCCAGGCAGCGTCTGAATCATAGTGCGCACGCATGCCTTCTACGTTTTCGTCAACGTCGGCATCGGTTACTTCGATACCCATTTCGCCCGCGGCCTGTTCCGTAAGAATATCAGAAACATGGCCGTCGATTATAAGCTCGCGAAGCTGCGCAGGGTTTTCTTCGATTGAAATCAGGTAGTTAGCCCAAGATTCTTCATCGGACATACCATTGGTTTCACGCCAGGTTTGAACGTAAGTGGTAATGTCGTCTTCCATGATTTCGCTGCCATTCACCGTGGCCGCAACGCCACCAGTAAGGCCTTCGACAGATGCAGAAGACGATGCTCCGGCACTGCTGCACGCGCTCAGACCAAGCGCGGCTACCAGCCCGAAAGCTGCAGTAATTCCTAGCAAACTGCCCAACTTTTCTTTCATAAATAATTCCTTTACGTTTACGCAGTTCAATACAACAAACCGTATTGTGCCACAGGCGCAAAAATGCAGTTTTCGCTGCACAATATACCCATGTTCGCTACACATTAGCGCCGTGGGTACGTATGGCACAAAAAGGGCTTGATACAATAGTGGTATGACAAGCGAAGGAAACATCTACGAATACACGCGCAATGCCTGTGCGACCCGGTATGGAGCGCACCTTGCGGGGCCCATTTCAGCCTTCTTTTTGGTGCTTACTGAATCGGAATTGGGCACGGCTGAAACCGACGCCTTGCAGAAGTCTGCCGAAGCACTCGGTTGGGATGAAGGGGTCACCTTTGTATTTATGCGTAATGCCGGAGGTAGTCAACTCGCGCAAGCAGACGTGTACGAAATCGTTGAAGCGCTTGACCCCTTGTGCGTGGTAGTAGTGGGCGCAGCTGCACGCGAATGTGTGACGAAGGCTTTCCAATGCGACGTACCTGTCCAGGGGCGGTTCCGGCTTTTTGGACGTGACGCTTGTGCGTTTAACAATCTTGCGGGTTTGCTCGAAATTCGGGAAAGCAAACCGTGTGGGCGCTTCTGCGTAGCCTGCCACATGCGAGTGCATAAGTTGCGCAAGTTCAAAACTAACAGGCGCAGATTTACTCACCAATTTAAAACTGCGTGTTATAGGACAAACTGCAAATCCGTTTTTACGCCATAGAAAACGGCGACCAAAGCCGCCGTATTCTAGACGAGAAAGCTCATGCTTTCAGAGGAGTGGCTTTATACTAACTTAAGGATAATACTCTGTCAAGTATAATATTGAGCACATATATTTATTGTCCAGTGTGGCAAAAACACTCGTTTAAAGATTAGATGCTATACATGAAGTCGAATACGTCCTGGCGCTGAATAGTAATTTGGAGGCCCAGACGATTCCCTACTTCCGTAAGCTGTTCCTGCACCGCATTAAAGTCGGCGACTTCAGGCGAAAGCGTAACCAACATGGTCATGCTAAACAGTTCGCCCAGCAGGGTCTGACTAATGTCGTCAATGTTTGCCTTGCATTCGGCCATAACATTGGCAACGGCCGCTACAATGCCGCTTTGGTCTTTACCCAGAACTGAAACTACGCACTTCATTTTCTTACCCTTCTGTTGTTCCAATTCGCCCGTTCAAACTACTTAAAAATAAGCGTGAGGGCTTCGTCGCGTGTCTTATGGTTGCTTTCAAAAATGCCGCGCACTGCACTCGTTGTTGTGCGTGAACCAGGTTTTTTCACACCACGCATGTTCATGCACAAATGTTCAGCTTCAAGCACCACCAACACGCCTTCTGGCTCCAAGTATGTTCCCAGAGCATCGGCAACTTGGCTGGTCAGACGCTCTTGAACCTGCGGCCTGCGTGCATACAGGTCCACTAAACGCGCCAGTTTCGACAAACCACAAATACGCCCTTCGGTTGAAGGGATATAGGCCACATGTGCCTTACCAAAGAAGGGCGCCAAGTGGTGTTCACACAGGGAGTAAAAAGGAATGTCACGCACTATGACCATTTCCTGATGGTCTTCGTCGAAGGTGGTCTCGAAGAACTGGGCGGGGTCGGCATGTAGGCCAGCGCAACATTCGGCGTACATCTTCGCAACGCGTTCGGGGGTTTTTTGCAGGCCTTCGCGCGTTATGTCTTCGCCTATGCCTTCCAAAATCAGGCGTACGCCTTCTTCAATTTTGGCCATATCCATGTTCGAACCAGTGATGTCAAGATCGTTACTCATGCTGCCTCCCAACCGAATACTACCGCCATGCTACAGGTCTACTTCCACCGAAATGGGACAATGGTCGCTTCCAAAAATTTCAGAATAAATATGCGCATGCTGAATCTTTTTCTTCAGCTTTTTGCTGGCCAAGAAATAGTCGATGCGCCACCCCGTGTTGTTTGCACGTGCATTGCCGCGATAACTCCACCAGGAATAGGCACCTGCCAGATCGGGGTGCAACATGCGGAAGGTGTCGATAAAACCGGCGTCGAGCAGTTCGTTAAACTTGCCGCGTTCTTCGTCGGAAAAGCCCGCATTGCCACGGTTGGGGCCCGGGTTCTTGAGGTCAATTTCGTTGTGGGCAACGTTAAAGTCGCCGCACATAATAACGGGTTTGGGCTTGGCGGTATTGGGGCCCGCGGGCGTCGTGCCTTCTTCAAGGCCCTTGCAAAATGCGCGGAAAGCGTCGTCCCATTCCATGCGGTGGTCGATGCGCGCCAGACCGTCCTGGGCGTTGGGAGTGTAGACGCACACGAACCAGAACTTCTTGAATTCGAGCGCACAGATGCGGCCTTCCGTGTCTAGGTGCGGCACGCCCAATTCGTGCACCACCTGCAAGGGCTCCACCTTCGAATACACGGCCGTGCCCGAATAACCCTTGCGTTCGGCGTAGCTCCAGTAGCTGGTGTAACCTTCGAATTCGAGGTCGATCTGGCCTTCCTGCAGTTTGATTTCCTGGATGCCAAAGACGTCGGCATTCAATTCGGCAAAGATGTCTTCGAAACCTTTTTTCTGAACAGCGCGCAGGCCATTCACATTCCATGAAACTAAACGCATAGCTCGCCCCGCCCTGCCACACTATTTGGCTTCAGCTGCTTCGGCTTCTTCTGCCGCGCGAACCTGGGCTTCCTTGGCGGTGGCAACAGCTTCGCTTGCGCGCTTCTTGGTGAAAAGCCCGCGGAACAGGCCGCGCTTCTCTTCTTCTTCGCCGGCTTCTGCCGCAGCTTCAGCTTCCTTAGCAAGACGGCGTTCTTCGGCAGCTTGTTCCTTGCGCCTCGCGGAATTCTTCTTCGACTTTTCTTCCGCGACCATCCTATCTTGGTATTCGTTGCGCAGTTTACGCAAGTAACCAAAGTCAAAAACGATAGCCATAATGAGCAAGAAGTAGCTCAGACCTATAACAATATAGGAGTAATGGAGGAGATTTTCTTGGGTGCTCATCCAAAACGAAAGGGACGTCGTAACCAAGGCACCACCGAGCATGCCCCACCACACGCGCTTCCATTTTGTGTATTCAGGCGTGTCGGGCTTGTAATACTTTGCACGAATGGCTTGTTCTCTACGGCGTTCTGCTCTGGCCTTGTCCGTTTGCTTCGCCTTGCTATTCTTCACCGCCTGCGTTTTATTGGCCTGAGCAGTCGCGCGAGCAAACAAACCCTTGGGTTCTTCCACCTTGCCTTGAATGCGCACGCTTGAAGCCGCCTTGGTGGCTGGCTTGGCAGACGCAGCACTTCGGCGCGTGGTGCCCTTGCGTTCATCGGCATTCTGATAACGGTCGTTTAAGGGATTACGTTGTGACATTAGAACTTTTCTCCTGTTATAAGCTCGTAGGCTTGTGTGTACTTTTCACTGGTTGCATCAATTATATCCTGTGGAAGCCGTGGCGGATTACCCGTCCGGTCCCAATTGGCATTAAGCCAGTCACGCACGAATTGCTTGTCGAAGCTGGGCTGGTTTGCGCCTTCTTGGTAAGTACTGGCTGCCCAGAAGCGGCTGCTGTCGGGGGTGAGCACTTCGTCGCCCAGACGAATTTGGCCGTCGAGTTTGCCGAATTCAAACTTTGTGTCGGCAATGATAATACCTCGCGAAGCCGCATAGTCGGCCGCCTTGTTATAGACCGCCAACGAAAGACGACGCAGTTCGCTCGCGTCTTCTTCGCCCATGAGTTCGACGGTTTGTTCATAGCTGATATTTTCGTCGTGGTCGCCAATTTCAGCCTTGGTGGACGGCGTAAAAATAGCTTCGGGGATTTTGGAAGATTCCACCAAACCTTCGGGCAGCTTAATGCCACACACCTCGCCTGTTGCCTGGTACGACGCCAACCCACTGCCCGTTAAATAACCGCGCACAATGCATTCGGCAGGCAGCATGTCCATCTTGT
>CAJOJB010000037.1:0-2102 GCA_905234635.1 uncultured Eggerthellaceae bacterium
GCCTTTGCTTCAGCAGCGCAGGTGGCACGTGTGGAAGATTTGAATGCCGCCCCGTCCATTCGCCTGGTTGACACCATTATCGAACGCGGCATTGCTGACCGCGTGTCCGACATTCACATCGAGCCGCGTGGCGAAGACATGCGCGTCCGCATGCGTATAGACGGCATGCTCCACGACGACCTTGCTATTCCCAAGGAATTACAGCAGTCGGTTACGGCGCGCATCAAAATTATGTGTGGCATGGACGTAACTGAACGTCGCATCCCACAAGACGGCCGCACGCTTATGCAGGTCAAAGGCAAGGAAATCGACATCCGCGCAAGCACCCTGCCTACCGTGCATGGGGAAAAGATTATGCTGCGCCTGCTCGATCGCGAAGCCCAGGAATCCACGCCCGAAGGTCTGGGTTTTTCGGGTACTAACTTGGAAAAGTTCAATGCTCTGCTTGGCAACGCAGCGGGCGTAATTTTGCTGGTGGGCCCCACGGGTTCGGGTAAAAGCTCGACCATGTTTTCCATGCTCAATCAGCTTAATACCGAAGAAGTGAATATAGTCACCCTCGAAGACCCAGTTGAATACAAGATTGACGGCGTGAACCAGGTTCAGGTGAACGAAAAGACAGGCATGACCTTTGCGAGCGGCCTGCGCTCCATTCTACGCCAGGACCCCGATATTATTGCCGTGGGTGAAATCCGCGACTCCGAAACAGCCGACATTGCCATGCGCGCGGCCGTAACAGGTCACCTGGTGCTTTCAACTGTGCACACGTCCGATGCGCTTTCAACTATCGACCGTTTGGACGACCTGGGCGTGGCTCCTTATATGGTGTCCACGGCGCTCAAGGGAGTTATTTCCCAGCGTTTGCTGCGTCGCGTGTGCCCGCATTGCAAACAAGCCTATACGCCCACGGCAGAAGAATTAGCCATGCTTGAAATGACCGAAGAAGAAGGCAAGGGTCTGCAATTTTATCGCGGTACAGGTTGTGCCGAATGCTTCGGGAGTGGGTATCGCGGGCGTATTGCTGCCGCAGAAATCTTGGTGGTGGACGACAAGATTAAGTCGGCCATTCACGAACGTTCTTCGCGTGACGTTATGTTGGCTGCGGTTGAAGAATCGGGCTTTGTTCCCATTCTACAAAACTGCCGCGATTTGGTACTTTCAGGTATTACTACGGTGGATGAAGCCTATCGCACTATAAATACAACCGACTAAAGGGGGCAGGTGTGAGCTCGAACAGTCAGCTTCTCAACAAACTGGTGGCCGCTGCGCATAGCGTGGGTGCAACCGACATTCACCTGTGCGCGGGGCGTGTGCCGCGTGTACGCATTGACGGCGTCTTGCAAGACCTAGGCGACGTGACAACGGGCGCCTTGGCGCCCGACGCCATCGATGCGCTGGCTCATCAAATTTCGGGCGATGCCTACGGCAAGCTTGAAGAAACGGGCGAGGTGGATTTGGCAGTAACTGCTGCAGACGTGCGCTGTCGCATAAACATTTATCGCGTGCAGGGCGACTATGCCATGGCCATTCGCTTGTTGGCAGATAGTATCCCTGCGCTTGATAGCCTGGGCTTGCCACCTGCCGTCCTTGAATTCCCACGCTTGACCCGTGGCATTGTGTTGGTAACGGGCGAAACGGGCAGTGGTAAGTCAACCACGCTCGCATCCATTTTGAACCAAATCAACCAGGAACGCAGCGTGCATATTGTCACTTTGGAAGACCCGGTTGAATACCTCTATGAACCAGCCCTGGCAAGTATCGACCAGCGTGAAGTGGGGAAGGATACCGCTTCATTTGCGAGCGGTTTGCGTTCGGTTTTGCGCCAGGATCCCGACATCATTCTTATTGGTGAAATGCGCGATACCGAAACTATCGAAGCCGCGCTCACTGCCGCAGAAACGGGCCACTTGGTCTTTGCAACTCTGCATACTGCTTCGGCCGCTGAATCCATTGATCGCTTGGTGGGCGTATTTCCTGCCGACCGCCAGCCCCAAATTCGAATGCAGCTTTCTACCACCTTGGAGGCAGTGCTTACTCAGCAGCTGCTGCCCACCAAGGAAGACACGGGGCGTGCGCTGGCTTGCGAACTTATGATGGTTAAT
>CAJOJB010000037.1:2120-11728 GCA_905234635.1 uncultured Eggerthellaceae bacterium
GCAACCTTATCCGCGAAGGGAAGACCCCTCAGATTGCCAATACCATTGCCACGACCGCAGACGAAGGCTCCATTACCTTCGATAACATGCTTATTCGCATGACGCGCGCAGGGCAAATTGCATCGTCGACCGCCGTTGAAGCTGCGCATGACCGCGACTACGTTTCGCGCGGCTTGCGTTAAAGGGAAAGGGTGTTCGGCGATTTATGAAAGCATTTAATTACAAAGGTCGTTCAGTTACGGGCGCTCAGGTCGAAGGCGTGGTGGAAGCCAATACGTCTGAAGAAGCCGTTGAAAAACTGCGCGAAGGCGGTCTGATTGTCGAAAGCATCAAGGAAGCTTCGCCTCCTAGCGGCACAGACCTGCGTTTGGCTGGTGCGCGTACGCGCGACAAAGAACTTTCTGTCATGTGCAATCAGTTTGCCATCATTCTGCAGGCGGGCATGCCCATTGTACGCACGCTTGAACTGGTAGCAGGGCAAACATCCGACAAGAAGCTCAAGACTGTCCTTGGCGAAGTGGCAAGCGATGTTTCCGCTGGCTATGGTCTGGCAGACAGCTTTTCCAAACATGGTCAAGACCTGCCGTCTACTTTTATAGAGTCGGTGCGCGCAGGCGAAGCTTCAGGTACGCTCGAAGAAGTTTTTTCTCGCATGGGTAGTTACTATGAACGTACTGCCAAAGCAAAGTCGAAGGCGCGCACAGCCCTTATTTACCCTGCTTTCATTTGCGTGCTTGCGGTAGTGGTTATTGGCATAATCATGGCCTTTGCCGTGCCCGCATTTGCGCGCACTTTCGAAGCCATGAACATGGAACTGCCTGGTATTACTAAGTTTCTTGTTGCGAGTTCCACGTGGTGGGCAACTTGGTTCCCGCTGGTCATAGGCCTTATAGTTTTTGGCTTAATCGCCATTCAGCTTGCTAAAAAGAATGCAAGTTTTCGTGAAAGCTTAAGCCGGATAGGGCTTTCAATTCCGGTGCTGGGCAAAATTAGCGAAAGCAACGGGGCCCACCAGTATGCATCGACCATGTCCATGATGATAGCAGCGGGTTTGCCCGTTACCGAAGCTATCGACGTAACGGCAAAGTCGATGACCAATGCCTATATGGCGAAGAGCCTGGCGTCAACACAAATAGACGTGGAAGCAGGTAAGCAGCTTTCAACCAGTTTGGCAAAAACAGAAGCCTTCCCCGAATTGGTCGTTGAAATGACTGGGATTGGGGAACAGACCGGTTCCCTCGAACACACGCTCGACGTAATGGCTGACTACTATGCCAACGAAGTTGAAACCACGTCTACGCGGGCGCTTTCTTTGCTCGAGCCCATTATTATCGTGGTGCTTGCGGTGGTGGTGTGCGTCATTCTGCTTGCGGTGTACCTGCCTATGTTTACTATGTACGGGGGTATGGGTGCCTAATATGGCGGTGCAGCGGGAATAAAACAGCTCTTTCGCCCCGGTAGGCGGGAGGCAAGCAAAGGAAACAATTCGGTGTCGTATTGTATAAAAGTGCAGGTTAGGGATATAATGTAGGCTCGTAGAAGCAAGAGAGCTTACGTGTTGGTTGGAAAAAGGAGCGCCCTATGCTTCAGCAGACAAAAGAAAAACTTGTAAACCGCAAAAGTGGTGGCTTTACTCTTATGGAGCTACTTATCGTTATCGCTATTATTGCGGTATTGGTAGCTATTGCCATTCCTACGTTTGCCGCCCAGCTCGACAATGCAAAGGACAGCGCCGACAAAGCTAATGCACGTGCCCTGTATGCCTTGGCTCAGGCCGAATGGATGAGCAATCCCAACAACGAAATTAAGTCCACCTTCGCTCCTTTGAATGACGACCATAAGGTAGTGGTGGTATTTGAAGACGGGTCTTCGCAGTCCTTCACCTTCTCTGACCGCGCAAGCAACGTAACGGTAGACTTTACCGAATACGGTGCGGTAGTTCGTGTCGACGGTAAGGCCAATAACGAGTCGGGCATTACCTACCCTGAACCCTAGGGTTTCCCGTTTGGTGTTGTATGCGGGGCTTGGGTTTCCAGGCCCCGTTTTTTAAAGAAAGCTTTGCCCTTCATGCAGTATTTGCCGCCACAATTTCTTGCTCTTGTCGCTTTCTTGGCGTTTGTGGTAGGGGCTTGCGTGGGCAGCTTTGTCAATTGTGCAGCCCTGCGCCGCGAAACGGGCGAAAGCGTTCTTACCGGGCGCAGCCACTGTCCGCACTGTGGCCATACCCTGGGCGCGCTTGAACTTATTCCGCTGGTTAGCTGGCTTGTGCAGGGGGGGAAGTGCAGGCACTGCAAGGCAGCACTATCCTTGCGCTATCCTTTAACAGAATTGGTGGCAGGCATCAGTTTTGCCGCCATCGTGGTGGCTGAAGCCCTGTGGGGCGAAGGGCTTTCGCTTCACACTTTGCATTGGCTTATTCTGGCAAGTATTCTGCTCTACGTTTCACTGACCGACATAGATTCGCGCATTATCCCCGACGCCTGTATTCTGGCAGCTATTGCGGTGCGCGTTGCCTACATAGTAATTGCGGGCCCCGTGTTGGGCCAGATTGATGCGTCTGCCGTGGCACTTGAGTCGCTCATTGGCGGTTTTGCCATAGCTCTTCCGCTTACGGCAGTGGTGCTTATTGCCGACCGTGTGCTCGGTCGCGACAGCATGGGTGGGGGCGATATTAAGCTCTTCTTTGTGGCGGGTTTGTATTTTGGCTGGCAGGCAAGCCTCTTTTTAATCATTATTGCTTGCGTCATTGGTATTATTTCTGCCCTCATCAAGCAGCACCTGGAATTAAAGGCTCACGAAGAACGAACAAGCATCCTTGACGAAGTGGGTTATACGGGCGAAGCTGAAGAATTAAACCTGCGTCATGCGCCCATTGTATTTGGCCCTGCTATTGCGGCGGCATGCATAATCACCATGGTAGTAGGGCACCAGTTGGTCATGTGGTACGCGGGACTCTTTTAGGCGTTTCACCTGCACACGTGTTGGTTTGTGAGGTAAAATAGAGCGGTACGTATAAACGTGTCGCGCAGGTAAGGGGAATAAGTGGCATGGCAAATTGTGCCGGCATAGACATCGGTGGTAATAATTGCAAAATTGCAGTACGCGAAGGTGGCAAGGTTCGTCTTGTTTCCGCACGTATGCCCGACAATACGACCGACGAAGGGCGCATTACATCCCCTGAAACTATGGCGAGCTTCTTGCGTCAGGTGCGCAGCAGTCAACACGTACGTGAAAAGACCTGCAATTTGGTACTTTCTTCGTCGCAGGCTTTCTTCCGTCATGTAACGCTTCCTGCCATGAGCGAAAGCGAAGTGGTATTGAACTTGCCCTACGAATTCCGCGACTTTATTTCGGGTGACGCGGGCGAATATGTCTACGACTATGCGGTTGACGAAATCGTGTTTGACGATACGGGCAAGGCAGTTGGGCTCGAACTTTTTGCTGCGGCGTGCCCCAAGAAGCTTTGTAGCAGCTACGAAAGTATTTTGCGCAAGGCAGGTTTTAAGTTGCGCGGTATTATTCCTGCCCCTTTGGGCTATATGCGCTTGCTTCGTTCCCATATTGACCGTGTTCCCGCCGACGCGGAAAAGGACGTGGTATTTGTCGACATTGGGCATACCGACGTAACGGTTTCGCTGTTCCGTGGCGCTCATTACGAAGCGTCGAAGACCATCGAATTTGGTTGCGACGAAATCGACAATGTTATTGCTGAAACTTATGCTATCGATCCATATACGGCCAGCAGCTATAAGTACAACAATTTTGGCGGAGCTTTAGACACCCCGCAATGTCAGGCGGTCTACGATCGCTTTGCCATCGAAGTAAGCCGCGTGGTGAACTTTTATAACTTCAACACGCCTGAACAAAACATCGAGCAGATGTACTTCCTGGGTGGCGGAGCGCAAATTCCGCAGCTGACCAGCTATATCGCTGAAGCTGTTTCCGTTCCTTCAGACAGTATCGACGTACTGCTTCCCCCGGAAGCGCGTGGTCAGGACGTGGGTCCCATTGCGGCCTTAGCGGTTGCGGCCATGCTCGAAGGCGAGGCGATGTAGATGGCTCTTGACCTGAATAAGCCCATTGGTGCTGCCCCTGCCGCAAGCATGGCTCTTCCTACCAAGAAGACCATGAATTTGCTGGTACATGAAAGCAAAACTCGTGGTGCGTGGAAGTATGTTCTTGCCGTGGCTGCTCTTGTCTTGCTCGTGGCGCTTTTTGCCAAGTTTGCTGTGTTTGACGTGTTCGAGCAGGTTAATCTTAAGCAAGTTGAATTAAATGGTGTTCAGCAAGAACTGGCCGGTGTGGAAAAGCAGCTCGACAACTACGATGCCGTGCTTGAAGAATATCGTTCCTATACCGGTATTACGTCCGAAGGCGCCATCGACGCTTTGGCGGTTATGGACATGGTGGGAAGGGTTGTGCAACCCAAGGCCACAGTTACCGCAGCAAGCACTTCGAATGGCACGCTGGTCGTTAATGTTAAGGGCATTACGCTCGATGCATTGGGCAAGCTGGCCGACACCCTCCGCGCTGAACCCATGGTTGAAAGTGTTGCGGTTACGACGGCAACAGAAGCAGCTTCTTCCGACAAGACTGGCGAAGAAGCAGAAAGCGAAGCCGACAAAACCGTGGCGGCAAGCCTGCAGATTACCCTGGTAAACGCTGAAGAAGGGGGGCAGTAAGCATGTTGAGCTACACCTTCTCGAAGCGTGAAAAAGTATTGCTGCTTGCGCTCGCTTTTATTCTTTTAGGTTTGTTGTGGTTCATGCTGGTATGGCAGCACACGGCAAACGAAAAAATGCGCATCGATGCCGAAATTGCCGAAGCTGAAGCGCAAACTATCGTGGCAAACAATAAGGTCGCGAAACAGGCCGCTATGCAGGAAGCTATCGACGCACAAAAGAAGAGCGGTGCCAAGCCGGCAAGTCTGCCTGAATACGACAATACAACCGCGCTCATGGCGCAACTCAACACCATTCTGGGCACCACAAAAGACTACAAACTTTCCTTCGACGACCTGGACTTTTCTTCTGAAGGCGTGGTGGCGCGTGGAGTGACTATTACCTTTGGGTGCGAAAGCATAGAAGCGGGTCGTGCGGTTATGACGCAACTTGAAAAAGGGCCGTTTGCCTGCACCATCGATTCCGCGACAATCACTTCAACTAATATCGCCGACAATCGCACCAACAATGCGCGCGTGGGCGTGAATACGGGGCGCAATATCGATGCGCCTTATGCCGTTGGCTTGCATGCGATTTTCTACGAAAAGGCTTAATGTTCCGCCGTTCTTGCGAACGGCGGAATTGCCCCATGTCGCCTTCTTGAATTCTGCGAGTAATTGCCGCTTGCTGTGCTACAATTTTCCAGCTTGCACAAAATAGGTTGTGCAGCTGTAATGTTGGACCTAGAGGAACTGTTGGCAATCGAGGCACACGTAGGCGCTCACCAGCAAATACGTGGCAAAACGCACTTCGCATAGCACTCTCCGAAGGTCCCCAAATGAAAGGGGTCCGTTTTGACCGAAATCAAGAACACGTCCGTCATCGATTTTCAGGACGTATCTGAAGAACAGATGAATCAGATGATCGATGGCACCCTTACCGAATTCGACGAAGGCGATTTGGTAGACGGTACGGTCGTCAAGATTGAACATGACGAAGTACTGGTGGACATTGGCTTTAAGAGCGAAGGCGTTATTCCTTCTCGCGAACTTTCTATTCGCAAGGACGCCAACCCTGCCGACATCGTTGAAGTTGGCGAAAAGATTGAAGCCCTTGTTCTTCAGAAGGAAGACAAGGACGGCCGCCTGATTCTTTCCAAGAAGCGCGCTGAATACGAACGCGCTTGGATTTCTGTGGAAGAAAAGTTCAAGGCTGGCGAAATTGTTACGGGTGAAGTTATCGAAGTGGTTAAGGGTGGTCTTATCTTGGACATTGGCCTGCGCGGCTTCCTGCCGGCATCCCTTGTCGACCTGCGCCGCGTGAAGGACCTGGACATGTATCTGGGTACCGCCATCGAAGCGCGCGTTATCGAAATGGATCGCAATCGCAACAACGTGGTGCTTTCTCGCCGCGTGCTGCTTGAAGAAGGCCGCAAGAGTGAACGTGCCGAAATCCTGCAGAAGCTGGAAAAGGGCATGCGCTTGAAGGGTACCGTTTCTTCCATCGTGGACTTTGGTGCCTTTGTGGACCTGGGCGGCATCGACGGCCTGGTGCATATTTCCGAACTTTCTTGGAGCCATGTGAACCATCCGAGCGAAGTCGTGAAGGTGGGCGACGAAGTGGAAGTGGAAGTGCTCGATGTAGACCTGTCTCGCGAACGCATTTCTCTTGGCTTGAAGCAGACCACCGAAGATCCGTGGGTAAAGCTTGTTGAAAACTTCCCGCTGGGCGCTATTGCCGACGGTACCGTAACGAAGACCGTGCCTTTCGGTGCGTTCATTGAACTGAGCGAAAACGTTGAAGGCCTTGTACACATTTCTGAAATGGCCGACCGTCACATCGAAACGCCGTCCCAGGTTGTTAAGCCAGGTGACGTGGTGAAGGTCAAGGTTATGGAAGTGAATGCCGAACGCCGTCGCATTAGCCTTTCCATGAAGGCCGCTGCTGAAGAACTGGGTATTGAAATTGAAGTAGCAGAGCCCGATCCTGCTGAAGTAGCTGCCAACCGCGCTGCTGCTGCCACCGAAGAAGAATATGACGAAGCCCTGGCTGCCGAAGAGGCTGCGGAAGACGCAGAAGAAGCCGCTGAAGAGGCTGCGGAAGAAGCTGCGGAAGAGGCTGCCGAGGAAGAAGCTGAAGCCGCCGAAGAAGCTGCCGAGGAAGCCGAAGAAACCGCCGAAGATGCTGCTGAGGAAGAAGCTGAAGTTGCCGAAGAAGCTGCGGAAGAGGCCGAAGAGGCTGCCGAAGAGGCCGAAGAGGCTGCCGAAGAAGCTGCTGAGGAAGCCGAAGAAGCAGACGACGATGACGATGATGACGACAAGGACGAAGACGACGACTAAAGTCTGCTCACATTCCCGTTGAACAATCAACGCCCTTCGGGGCGTTGATTTTTTGCGTTACCACAGGTCGTACGGGCGGTTGCTGCGACTCTTGCGCCTGATGCAGCTTACTGCCTAGAACTCGATTGATCTGCGCTTTGGTAATTTGCCAGGAATTGACGGAAGTTTTCGCGTATCGCTTCAGCCGTGTCTTCGGCATTTTTTATTTTGAGCACGTTTTCGCCATCTCCAAGAGCAACGCCATAGATGTCGGTGGCGGTATCGCCAACGGTTTCTGCGTTTGCTGGCGTGGTGTAGCCAATACTTTCGCGAATTATTTCGACATAGGTTTGTGCAGCGCTTTCCGTAAGGTGGGTGCCGTCGCCGTCAAACCAGTCGTCGTGGCCAACGCTCAGACTTGACCAGTCAATCATGTGTACATTGCTATGGTTTTGTGTCATGTCATATATGATGGCGTTGTTGGCATCGGTCCAGTCTTCTGGTGCACGGATGGTTACAAAATAGGTGGTATGGTTTCCTACGGTGGCAATAAGGTTTTCCATCACGTCAGACGTAATGGGCCCATTGGTACCCAGGGCAAAAACCAGAATAGTGTCGTCGTTTACTGCACCTTGTTTTTCGTAGGCCGAATAAATTTCGATAGCTTCGCCCAGCTGGCGGCTTATAGCAGAGTCAATAAGTCCATTGGGGAAGGTTTGCTGGAAGTAGGGGATAGTGCGTACCGAAACCGAGTCGCCAATGAGCAATACATCGTAGACGCGCGTGGCCTTTTCTGCCGTGCGGGCTTCTTCCAGTTGTTTTTGCGTTTCTTCAGAAGCCTGCTGGAGCGCTTCCATGTCTTTAATGCCTTGGACGTCGGGCACGAGCGCCAGGCCGCCAATAGCGACAAGCACGGCCAGGACACCCGCGATAGCCGGAATGCGGTGCTCATGCAAGAAGTCGCGCACGTTAATAGACCCGCTGCGCACTTCGCGCAGCCACTGCCCAATGGCTCCGTGGCGGATGGGGTTTTCGATAAAGGTGTAAGACAGGGCAGAAACCCCCACAATCAAGGCAAATTCAAGCAAGAGCCAGAGGGGGTGGGGTTCTGTCGTGGCGTTCGGATTGGTCATAAGAAGCAAGATGGGGTAATGCCACAGATACATTCCGTAGCTGCGCTTGCCAATCCAAACTAAGGGCGGAAGCGCCATGAACTTCCCCAGTGCGCTCACGGGGTGGGCAATAACGGCAATGACAACCGCGGTCAGTACCGAACACAGAAAAATGCCGCCGCGATAAAGCCATGGCGAAAAGCCTTCAAGGAAAGCGCACATGGCCAGCACGCCGATTAAGGCTATGGCCCCCACGCCGTCAAACAGCAAACGGCCCGACGTTCCCAAATTGCCGCCGCTTTTTTCCGTGAGGGTGCCAGCGGGCCAGACAAAGGCAAGCCATGCGCCTATGAGCAGGGAGAATGCGCGCGTGTCGGTGCCGTAGTAGACGCGGCTCGGGTCGGTTTCGGGGCTGTACATAAAGGCCATGAGTAGGGTAGAAAGAACTGCCAGCACGAGCACGCCGCGCCGCAGGGGGACTTCGTCAATACCTGTTTTAAACAACACCAAGAGCAGGGGTGGCCAAATAAGATAGAACTGTTCTTCAATGGCCAGGCTCCAGAAATGCTGGAGGGGCGAAGGCGATCCTATGGCTTCGAAGTAGGACACATTGTGGAAGATCTGCCACCAATTACTAAAGAAGAATAGCGACGGTATAACGTCAGGGCGCATCTTGGTCAGCAGTACGTGGTTAAAAATGGTGCAGAGAATGGCCACCACGGTAATAACAGTGATAATGGCTGGCACCAAGCGCCGTACACGGCGCAGCCAGAAGTTCGGCAGATCGATGCTTCTGGTGGTGCGATATTCAACAATAAGCAGGCCCGTAATCAGGTAGCCTGAAAGCACGAAGAACATGGTCACGCCTAGTAAGCCACCCCTGGCCCAGGAAAAGCCCATGTGGTAAAAGATTACAGCCAGCACTGCGAATGACCGCAGACCGTCCAGGGCAGGTATGTAACGTGTTGAATATGCCATAGCTTGCCTATTGTAATGCCATGCAGCTACAATGACTTTTGTTTTTGCAGGTAATCACAGCTTTTACGTCAAGATGTACGATGGCCCTGCATAGGGCTCAAATAGCGCTCAGATAGCGCGTTTTGAAGGGTAAGACAGTATGAAGCGCTTTTTGTTAATAGGAGGTATTGGCTCGGGCAAGAGCACCGTGTCCAATTTGTTTTTGGAGCAGGGCGCTTATTGCATCGACCTGGACACTATTGGTCAGCGCCAACTTTTTGACCCGTGCGTAAAACGCGAACTGATTGAAGCATTTGGACCAGACATACTCAACGATGCGTGCCAGATTGACCGCGGTCGTTTGGCGGAGCGTGCTTTTGCCAGTGACGAAGCAACGGCTAGGCTAAATGCTATTACGCACCCTCGTATTATTTCCATGCTGAAAAAGCGTCTCGACCGCGGGGAGGCCGCAGGTTCTAGCCTGTGCATTATTGAGTCATCTGCCTATGCTGGTCCTGGCGCCGTGGATGGTCTTGATGAAGTGATTGATGGCATTATCA
>CAJOJB010000038.1 GCA_905234635.1 uncultured Eggerthellaceae bacterium
AGAACACCCAATGAGTTAAAGGAGACTCATTGGGTGTTCGGCTAACTGCGAAAACGACCTAATTCCTCAAGGTGTTCGGCTGAGTTTGCAATTCAACCGGGTTAAACCGCATGTCAAACCGCAAGTCATATCACGCTTGAATCACGACCAAGAAACGATTTAAGCCGAACGCTTGCGGGTACCTACAATGATGGTAGGCAAGCGCGCCCTTCTTTGCTACAATGCTTACCCGCCCATCCGGCAGTGCACTTTGAAAAAATGGCTCTTGTGTCTACCTTCGATGTATCCATACTATATATAGTATGGGGCACTTTCCCTTTAGCTGTAGAGCATATTGGGGGCGACTGGTTTCGACACGGTAGGTTTGAACTGGGGAGCAAGTCGTGGTCTCCTCGCCACGTTAAACAGGGGTACCGTCAAATTTAATTGACAAAAACTATACTGGCCGTATGGCCCTCGCTGCTTAATTTACTTGCAGCCGCTTTAAGTGGGATCTTCTCCTGTCCTGCGGTAAGCGTCATTTGAGGGAGATGCTATTTCCGCACGTAGTTCGTATGGCGGTAATAAAAGACTGAACGAACTCGGTGCTGGTCGTTTGTCGGTGAGCAAACTGGCACTTAAATCTTTTCATCGACTAAGCTTGTAGTGCCACGGGGATTGCTTACCCTGGACCGGCGTTCGATTCGCCGCGCCTCCACCAACATTATTACGCCCGCTCTTTTGAGCGGGCGTTTTTGCTTACCGAATACTAATCACGTTGATTCAGACTCATAGGTACACGTGTTGTTGGTTTGTCTTTTGCCCTTAGTTCAAATACGGCGAATTACGGGACTTCTCAATTTCGAGCATAAGGTTTGCGTTGGCCTTTTCAACTTCATTAAGGACACCTTCGTCAAAAGATTCAGGTGATACCGTTTCACTATACCAGGCCTTGCCGCCGAAGTGGTCGCGCAGCTCCTGCTTTTTGAAGCCACGCCCATGGCGTGCATAGATTTCGTTGCGCGCCAAAAACAGCATATAGTTATCGAGTGCTTCCAATTCGCTGCGCGAATACTCGCGCGTGTTGGATTCCGCGAGAACATAGGCGTCGGGTGAATTCGTGGCCTCCTTTGCCGCCGCCTGAGCCTGCGCCATGTCTTCAGTTATAGGAGCAATGACTTCGGCAGTACGCGCTACGGCACCATCGACCCACGGGCGAACATCAGTAGGATACATAACCTCGTCGATGGCAATGCTAATATGCTGCCCGTCAAAACTGCGCCAATACTCATAGTGCGAATCGTCATACCCTGTCGACAACTCAAGCTGAATAACATCCCTTGTTGGGTAGTCCCTTCCATCGGCTCTCATACCATAGGCGGGGGTTGTCTCATCGAGAATAAGCATGACGACACCCAAGGTCATGCCACTCGCAGCCTCGGGCATTCCCATTTCTTTTGCAAGCTGGTCATAAGTTGAAGCGCGCACGGTACCCGTAAAGATTTGCTTACCCGCTGCTTCGGCCGCAGCACGAGCATCGGCTTCGGCTTTCGCCTGGTCAAAGGGCGCACTCGAAGACGCAGAAGAACTGCTCGCGTTATCAGACGATTCGGCAACACCACGTTCCTTGGCAAGCGCTTTCGCCTGTTCGAGGCCTGCCTGCGAATGCATACCGTCCCCGTCAAGCGCCGCCGCATCGGTGATACGCGAAATACCAAAACGCTCTGGCGAATCGGTATTGTAATTCTTGGAATCAATGTTGCCATAGCCATTTGCTGTCATGTAAATAGGGAGATTGTTTTCGTCCCCTTCGACTTGATAATAAGCAAAAGCTTCATTGATTGCCGTGCTCGGGAAGAAGCGCCACCCTTTTGCTCCGTTTTCGTCAAATTGGTCCGCGCGCACAATGTCTACCGTGCTCGAATATTCAACCGCGTCCGTGTCGGGGTTGTAGAAGTACCAGTCGATAACCGAATCGTGCACATGACCATAGGCACCGTAGTAGCCTGGGCGGTGATATACGCCCGCCCACCATCCGTCCAGACTCTTAATAGCGGCCTGTTCGGGACTGAGTGCTTCACTAGATTCGGCACTGTTTGAAGCGTTGCTCGTCGCCGCGTCAGAACTGCTGACCGAAGCTTCAGCGCTGTTGGTGGCGACTTCCGACGAAGACGTATCCTGCGACGACGAACTATGCTGCGAGGCCATCGTATCCGAAGATGCCGCCATACCAGTACCCGCTTGCTGATTGGAACACGCGGTGAACAAAAGGGTAATGCTAAGCAGGGCAAACGCACTGAGGACCAGGCCGAGAACAGACATAAACTTGCCACCATGCTCCCTATTTAAACAGACATGGGCTTTCAAAACTTGATTACGGTATGAACGGTTCATCGCAAGCTCCCTCGTTATGCTTTTACGTCTAATCCATTATAAACTCTCGGGAATCTTTGATGAGGTCATAAAATTCAGCACGAAGATTGTCTCGGTCGTGGGGGTCAAGAAGCGCGAGCACGTCGTCAAGATCGGCCCCGTTGGCGTATTCGCTATTGCGCAATACCATGCCAGCCTCAATAACGGCCGCAGCAAACTTCCAATCGTTGCTGGGCTTGTCGGTCTGTGCCGAAGCGTCCACCACAAAGCTTTGTTCCTGCGCAGCGGCTTCACCCACGGGCATATAGCGCATGGAGCACGTCAGCCATTCGCTGCTAATGTCGCTGGCACCGTTACCGTTGGCATTACCACTCGTGACAACGTCGCCATTGTTGTCGCCGGCTTCGCCACTGCTACCCTTGCTCGCAGCTCCAGGGCCTTCTCCGTACTTAAGATTCGTCGCTCCAATTACCTGTTCAGAACCAACCAGAGCTATTTCATAGGCCACCGTGAACTGATGTCCGGGACCCACATCGCCTGCGTCCTTTTTGTCGTTGCGGAAGTCTTCGTCAGCCACGGCACGGTTTTCGTAGCCAATAAGACGATAAGCTTTGACCTGCGCGGGATTAAATTCCACCTGAAGCTTTACGTCATTGGCCAACGGTACTAAATTCGCCGTGAGCTTTTCTCCAAGGACACGCTCGGCTTCTTCGATGCAATCAATGTAGTGATATTGACCATTGCCGTTGTCGGCTAAAGTTTCCATCTTGTTGTCTTTGTAGTTGCCGCTGCCAAAACCAAGCACGGAAAGGTACACGCCCGTTTCGCGCTGCTTGGCCACGTAGGCTTCCAGGCTACTTTCATCGGTCATGCCCACGTTCAGGTCGCCATCACTTGCCAGGATAATGCGGTTCACGCCACCTTCGATAAAGTTGTCCTGAGCAAGCTCATAGGCCATCTTTAAGCCCGCCTCGCCATTCGTGGAGCCATCAGCCCGCAAGCGATTGATGGCGCGCATAATCTTGTTCTTTTCTGCGCCGCTCGCACCTTCCAGCACGACGTCTTCCCCACTGGCATAGGTCACAATGCTCACGCGGTCGTTTTTACCAAGCTGGTCAACCAGTACACTAAAGGCGTCTTGAAGCAAGTCAAGCTTGTCACGCGAATCCATAGATCCAGATACGTCAATCAGAAAAACGAGATTGCTCCCTTTGCCTTCCTCGCGCACCTCCGGCGTGGTCGTAAAACCCATCACAAGCAATTTGGCGTCCTTGTTCCATGGGCAGTCGGCCACTTGTACTGTCGTACCAAATAAATCAGAACCTTCAGGCAGCGCATAGTCGTACGTAAAATAGTTCAGCATTTCTTCGATGCGTACGGCCCCTTCAGGAATTTCGTCGGCAAAGTAACCGTCGCGAATCATACGACGCAGGTTGCAATAACTGGCCGTGTCCACGTCGGCCGAAAACGTCGAAAGCGGACGCGTGGCTGTGTTTACAAAACCGCCTTCGTCGATAGCCTTGTATTCTTCGGTATTAAATGGATCGACGATAAGATAACTATCGGTATCGTCCCAATAGAGCATTTCCATGTCGCCTTCAATGGCTTGGGTAGATGCATATTCTTTGGCACTCCCCGTGCTGTTTGACTGGCCAGGCGTAGGCGGCAAGGGCGACGTAGGGGCATTTTGGGCATCGCCCATGCCTGCAAGTGAACAGCCCGCCAGGGCACCCACGGTTACTATCGACAAAAACACAAGCAGAATGTAGCGCCAAAATACCTGTTCAAATCGTGTTTTAGAATACATAGTTTCCTCCTTGTTCGTTTCGGTCTCACCCTTAACACGAACAAAGAAGCAAAAATGTCGACAGTACTTTTAGCATGGCACTATTACCATGAACATGCAGCACTATCGCCAAAGTGCGGCAAGCAGCGAAGGAATTGTCGGCAAAAATTTATTAGACGACCAGTGCGGGATAATAGGTGTCTTCGTCCAAGTAAGAAATGTAATAGGTATCGCTCGATTCAGAAGCAGATTCGTAAATAGCGCAACTAATTGAAGCTGTTTGCTCTTCGTCATAAGCAGTTGCGTCATAGGCAAACTCGCCCACTTCATTTGCTTTAGCAGCCGTGGTCGAGTCAATCTTTAGTTGGTACTCTACCCCGTCAATAACAACCACGATGTCGGGGTAGTCCTCGGCGTAGTTTTCGGGTGGTTCAGTTTCATCAGCCTGATCGGTTTCTTCAGCGGCCGTATCTTCGGTAGCTGCTTCGTCGGCAGCAGCTGGCTCAGCTCCTTCGACGGCCTCTGCATCATCTTGGGTGGCAGAAAATTCGGCACTTTCAGCAGCGCTCGAAATGCTATCGCTTGCCCCTGCAGCATCTTCGGCACTACTTATACTCGCGCTCGAAGAAGCGGAAGCGGCGGCTGCGCCACTGGCGCTAGAGACTCCCTGGGAACTTGCACCCGAAGAAGAGCTGGCGTTATTCATAGAACTGTCTTGGGCAGCCGAACTCGAAGATTCCGCGGCCATTTCAGCACTTTTTTCAGCTTCTTCAGCACTCGAAACAGACGAAATCTCTGCATTGTGTGCTGCTGGCGCCCCGAAAGGCAGCAGCCCCAACACCGGACCAGCTACCAAAACCGCAGCAAGCACAAGTACGGCTGCTGCAGCTGGAACGGCAATTTGCCAAGGACGGATACGACGCTTAGGCGCCGGCTGTACGCTTGGTCCTTCGCTAAAGAAACCGAGTTCCGCTTCACGGGTGAGCAGGTTTTGCAGCATGCGATCTGCTGCTTCAGGGCTCGGTTCAACTTCGTCGAAAGCTGCATGAACCTTTGCTTCTAGTTCGTCGTCAAAGAAATGAGCATCGATTGCTTCACGCTTGCCCCTCATGCCCGTTCACCTCCTAAAGCCGTTTTCAGTAACTTCCGTGCATCCGCCATCCTATTGCGAATGGTCGAAGGTGGTTCGCCACTTATTGCCGCGATATCCGCCGTCGAATAACCTTCGTAGTAATACAAATAAATGCATTCACGATATGCTTCAGGCAAGGCAAGGACCGCTTCGAGCGTTTCATCTGTTTCTGCGCGCTGGGCTGGGTCCACCACGTCTTCGGGCATTTCGGCGCGGCGTGTTCTCGCGGCGCTCTTCAACACGTCCTTGCACAGGTTTTTCGCACAGACAATAAGCCAGGCTCGTTCGTGTTCTTCACCCGAAAAGGCACGCGGTGTATCCACGAGCTTCATAAACACCTGCTGAGTCGCATCTTCGGCGTCGGCGGCATTCCCTAAGTAGGAGTAACACACCTTATAAACCGTCTTCATATGACGGCCGAAAATGGCTTCTATGCTGGTGCTTGTTTGCACGCGGGTCCTTGCCTTCTCTCTCTACACGATTGAAGCGGCCAAAATGTCGGCAGATATATTATAACGCGCTCTTCGTAACGAGCGACTGAAACGAAAAGTCTTCACTCTCGAGCAAATCGGACATACCCTTGCAAGCCAAAAGGCGATCGAGAGAAGAAAAGTTATTCACGAACACCAACACTTCAAGGGCATCGTTTTCGCGCGACGCACGCAAGAAACTGCGCACAAGTTTTGGAAACCATGCCGCTAATTCATCATCTTCGCCCGAAAGGCCGTCCATATACAAGCTTATTTTGCATGGATTGTCGATGTCTTGTAGGCAGTCGTTAAGAGCATCCAGGTTGGAACCATAGTAGTCGGGAAACGCCAGTTCAGCAGCTAAAAAGGAATGAACTTCAGCCGTTGATGAAAAGTTAGCTTCGTCGATGATAATTTCACGCATAGCCGTTTCCTTTGCCGCACTTAATACAGTTGCTCAAAGCTTTTGTAATGGTCGTTGGTATAGAAAATGAGTCCATCGTTTGAAAATACGATACGTTCAGCGCCGCGATAGCCGCCTTCGTAATTGATGTCGCATTCCGTCCAAGTGCGCCCTGGCGCATCGGGCAGAACGCCTTCATCGTTATAGAATTCGCTTCCGCCTATGCTCATGCCAGGCAGCACTTCGTCAAGGTTGCCCTTATTGGCAACCCAGCCCGCCTTTTTAGCCTTGCTCTTGGAAATGTAGTTGGACGGCAGGTGACCAAATTCGTGGATATAGGCAGCCACTTCGTCCTTGCTGGTATACGTGCCGCTTTCTTCGACTACCACACCCGCCCCTTGCGCAGAAGGCGCAGCGGAGTTGTCTGACGATGCAGCAGAGTTGTTAGAAGGCTGGTCAGTGCTGCCCGAAGACGCTGCAGAATTGTCTGAAGGTGCAGAGGAGTCATCCGAAGACCCAGCAGGATCACCAGAGGGTGAAGCAGAATCATCCGAAGACACCGAAGCTTGGTTCGGCTGCTGGCTTTGCTCGGTATCAACCTGGCTAGCAGAACTAGCTGTAGGCGCAGGCTCTACCACTTCTGCCCTGTTTACCTGGGCCATGGAAAAGCCAATACCAATACCTATGAGAAGTGCCGCCAAGGCAGCTATGATAACGTTCTTATTCATACGCTCATTATAACGTCAATTGCGTCGGCAATTATTTCGTTGTGATCAAAAGCAAGGTTTTTCATAGCTTGCACGTCTTCAATATTGAACCAGCGTGCTTCCGCCGCGTCGTCACCTGCTATCACGGCAAAACCTTCAGGCAGCATGGCGGCATAGGCTGCAGTTACCACCCAATCACGTGGGTCGCGATTGGGCTTGCTATAAATTCCCACCAAACGCAAGTTCGCGCCTTCCACACCCACTTCTTCCTTAAGCTCGCGCGCCGCGGTTTCTTCTATGGTTTCGCCTGGCTCGGCAAAGCCACCAGGCAGAGCCCAACAGCCTTTGAAAGGATGATTGCCGCGCTTAATAAGCAGAACTTGCATTCCATCGACCGTCGAACGAAACAGAGCCGTGTCGCCCGTAAGCGCAGGATGCGGCCACTTGCTCGCATCGTATTGCGCCAAGTATTCTTCTTCTGTCATTTCATGTTCCATGCGCTTATTGTAAAGGAAATCGAAAGCACGCAGGAAATGTCGCAATTAAGCTGCGACTTAAGCCGCTGCGTCGTAAAACATGGAGCTTTTCACGCGATTAGTTGCGACTTACGCAGCCGCATCGTGAACACGGGGCTTTTCGCGCAGAGTCTTCGCGCCACGCACGGTAAGCACAATGGCAAGAACAAAGAGCAAAACTGCGATAACAAGCTGGACGACCACGCCCATAAAACCGCTTGCTTGCGCCGTCATGTCACCGCTGAAGAGCACGCCAGCCTTTTGCACGATGGTAATCGTCAGCGAAGTAAGCGTTACGAGCATCATAAATACCATGGGAAGGTAGAACATTTTGCAATTTCGCCCCATGTTTTTCAGCCACGTAGCCACTGCAAGCAAGGCAAGACCGGCAAGTAGCTGATTAGCCGCACCAAACAAAGGCCAAATAATGGTATAACCCGTCATACTCAGACAGATGCCAAATGCAACCGTAATTATTGTTGCCACATAGGAGTTCGCAAGCACTTTACGCCAGCCAGTCAGGGTGTCCAGACTTTCCCCTACGGGAATCCAAAGTTCTTGGAACATATAACGGGCAAGGCGGGTTGCCGTGTCAAGCGACGTTAAGCAAAAAGCCGAAACGGCAAGAATAAGCAACTGGTAGCTAATGTCTTGAGCCTGTGGTCCAAACACATTGGCCATCACGCCCGATAAGCCGCTGGCAAACACCTGAGTGGGGGCCGCAAAACCACCAGCACGGTATTGCGACCACGCAAAACCAACCGCGCATAATGAAATAATGGCAACCAGGCATTCCAAAAGCATGCCGCCAAAGCCAATGGGTTTAGCATGAGCTTCTGTGTCAATCTGCTTCGACGTAGTGCCGGAAGCAACCAGGCTATGAAAACCTGAAATAGCACCGCAGGCAACGGTAATAAAGAGCGCCGGGAACAAATAGCCCGAAGTTGCCGCCTTGTTAATGACGGGGTTTCCGTCGGCGTCCAAAATGGGTGTACCCGACGCATCCACCGCAATATTGCTTGACGAAAAACCAGTGAAAGCAGGAATGTCCAAACCCGCTTTTCCTTCAAGACCTGCACCAATAATGCCAACGAAGGCAACGACGATTAGGCCGTAAAGCAAATAACTCGAAAGATAGTCACGCGGCTGAAGCAAGATCCATACGGGTGCCAAGGACGCGACAAGAATATAGACTGCCAGCACGACAATCCATTGATTAGGCGTGAGTGCAATAGGATGGAACGACATGCCTGCCATAATGCAAAGCACCAGCACCACAATGGCAAGCGAAATATGAGACGCACCAGACAGCTTGCGCCCGCGGAAGAATAAACCCCACAGTATTGCTGCCACGATATAAAAAAACGAAACCGACGCAGTAGTCATATTACGCTCGTCGGCCTGTACATTACCCGTTACACCAAAAGTACCTGCCACAATAGAAGCAAAAGCAGCCACGATAAGCACCAGGGTTAAATAGGCAAAAATGGTAAAGAGGGTTTTTGCCGTCCCGTCCATGTTGTCACGCACCACGATGGCCAAGGTCTGCCCCTTATGGCGAATGGAAGCAAACAGGCTGCCAAAGTCGTGCATGGCTCCAAAGAAAATGCCGCCGACAAGCACCCACAGAGTTACGGGCACCCAACCAAAAATGGCAGCTTGAATAGGGCCGTTAATGGGGCCTGCCCCTGCAATTGATGAAAAGTGGTGGCCAAGAACAATATAGGGATGCGCTGCCACATAGTCGACACCGTCCGCCAGTTCATGAGCAGGAGTTCTGCGCCCTGCGTCAATACCCCACTGGTCGGCAAGCCATTTACCATAGAACACGTAGCCGCACACAAGCACAGCTGCCGCGATAATCAAAAGTAACATGGCATTCATCTGTGCGAACGTTCCCTTTCAGCCTCTACGTTTTTCCATTTTCAACTGCGTATATGATACCAAAAGAGTGGCGAGCCACTCTCATTGGCATTAAGCCAGCATGGATTACGGCTAAATCTGCAATTAAGCAGCAGCCTGGTCCTGCTTGACTTCGTTGCTGCCGAACAGGGTCTTGGCACCGCGAACGGTAAGCACAATAGCCAGAACGAACAGCAGGATGGCGATAACAAGCTGAGCACCAACGCCCGCTGCGCCACCGGCCTGCTTGGCCAGAGCTTCTGCACCAGCGCCGAAGAGGTTGATCTTCTGCTGGATGGTAAAGAACAGCGAGGTAAGGGTTACGCAAAGCATGAATACCATCGGGAAGTAGAACATCTTGTTGTTGCGACCCATGTTCTTGAGCCATGTAGCAACTGCCAGCAGAGCCAGAGCAGCAAGGAGCTGGTTGGCAGCACCGAACAGCGGCCAAATGATGGTGTAACCCGTCATGCCAAGGCCGATGCCCAGGATAACGGTGATAACGGTAGCAACATAAGGATTGGACAGGGTTGCACGCCAACCAGTCATGGTTTCGAGGCTTTCGCCGGCCGGAATCCAGAGTTCCTGGAACATGTAGCGGGCCAGACGGGTAGCCGTGTCAAGAGAGGTCAGGCAGAATGCAGACACTGCCAGGATGAGCAGCTGGTAAGCAACTGCTTCGAACTGAGGTGCGAAGGTGCCGAGCATGCCAGACAGACCGCCTGCGAATACGGCAGTCGGGGCGGCGAAGTCGCCAGCCTGGTACTTGGTCCATACATAACCAACAGCGCAAAGAGAAATGATAGCCAGCAGGGACTCGATGAGCATGCCGCCGTAGCCGATGGGCTGTGCATGAGCTTCGGAGTCGATCTGCTTGGAGGTGGTACCAGAAGCAACCAGGCTATGGAAGCCAGAGATAGCACCGCAAGCGATGGTGATAAACAGAGCCGGGAACAGGTAGCCCGAAGCACCAGCCTTGTTTACAACCTTGGTCAGTTCTTCAATAGCACCGGTGTAAACCTGGCCGTCAGCCGTGGCGTATACCGTAGCAGCAGCGGAGTCGGCGTAGTACTTAACACCGTCAGCGTCAGCCAGAACGGGAGCGCCATTAGCCATAGCAGCATTGGAACCATTGAAACCAGTAAAGGCAGGAATGTCGAGGTTGGAAGCAGCGCCATTCAGGCCAGCACCAACGATGCCGATGAAGGCAAGAATAATCATGCCATACAGCAGGTAACTAGACAGATAGTCGCGGGGCTGGAGCAGAATCCAAACCGGCGCCAGAGACGCGATAAGGATGTACACAGCCAGAATCCACATCCAGGTGTTTGCCGGAAGGGCGATGGGATGGAACGCCATACCAGCAGCAACGCAGATAATCAGAACCACGATTGCCAGAGCAATATTGGCAGCGCCAGGAATCTTGCGGCCGCGCAGAGCGAGACCCCAGATAACAGCAGCCAGAATAAAGAAGATAGAAATCGAAGCGGTGGTTGCGTTGCGGTCGTCGGTAGCAGCGTCTGCGCCAGTTACACCAAAGGTACCAGCTACGATAGAAGCAAATGCTGCAACAACGAGCACGAGGGTAAGGTATGCAAAGATGGTAAACAGAGTCTTTGCGGTGTTGTCCATGTTGTCACGAACAACGATGGCCAGAGTCTGGCCCTTGTGGCGAATGGAGCTAAACAGCGCGCCGAAGTCGTGCATAGCACCAAAGAAAATACCGCCGATGATAACCCACAGAGCTACGGGCACCCAACCAAAAACGGCAGCCTGAATAGGACCGTTGATGGGGCCAGCGCCTGCGATTGATGAGAAGTGGTGGCCGAGCACTACGTACGGCGGAGCCGCAACATAGTCCACGCCGTCAGCCATTTCATGGGCTGGTGTGGGCCTGCTTGGGTCGATGCCCCACTCCTTGGAGAGCCACTTGCCATATCCGACGTACCCAACTACGAGCACGATGGCAGCGACGACTAGCAATAACATTGCATTCATCTAACTCTTCCTCCTTTTATAGTTTTCTATGGGCTACAAA
>CAJOJB010000039.1:0-9297 GCA_905234635.1 uncultured Eggerthellaceae bacterium
ACGAAACGGGGCAGCTTAATGTGAATTCGAATATTCAGTTTGGCGAAGGCGGTGCGGGCACGTTTTCCGACGGCAAGCTGACCACCAACACAAACAACCAATACACTGCGCATGTGTTGCACTGGTTCGCCGAAGCGGGTGCTCCACAGGAAATCTTGTGGGACGCTCAGCCCCACATTGGAAGCGACAAACTGCCTGCGGTGGTGGTAGCCATGCGCAATGAAGTCATCGAACGCGGCGGGGATGTGTTTTTCAACACGCAGCTTTCCGACCTGCGCTTTGAAGGTAGCAAGCTGAGTGAAATTGAACTGACCGAAAAGGGCGGCATCGACACACCTTCTGCGTCACGTTGGATTCCTTGCTCCCAGTTGGTGTTGGCTTGCGGGCATTCTGCGCGCGACACCTTTGAACTTTTGCAAGAGCGTGGCCTTCACTTGGAACAAAAGCCCTTTTCGGTGGGCGTGCGCATTGAACACTCACAGGCACTTATTGACCAGGCGCAATGGGGAAGTGCTGCCGAACATCCTGTCCTAGGAGCGGCAAGTTACAAGTTGGCGGTCCATGGCCTTTCCGGCAGGGGCGTGTACACCTTTTGCATGTGCCCTGGTGGCGAGGTGGTATGTGCAGCGAGCGAAGAGGGCGGTCTTACCACGAACGGCATGAGCCCCTTTGCGCGCGACGGTAGGTTCGCCAATGCGGCCGTGCTCGTGGGTGTGGGGCCCGAAGACTTTGGCACTGCCGACCCGCTGGCAGGCATGCGCTTTCAGCAGGAAATCGAGCGGCGTGCCTACCAGGTGGCGCTTGCGGCAGGCGGCGAAGCCTACCAAGTGCCCACTCAAACTGTTGGCAGTTTCCTAGACCACAACAGGACTGCTGCAGAATTACCCGAAACGTCCTGCGCGCGCGGCACGGTTTCCTGCGATTTCCGCGAAATCCTTCCGGCCTTTGTTTGCGACGCCATAAGCGAAGCGCTTCCACTGTTCGACCGTAAGCTCGCTGGTTTTGCCAACTCCGAAGCCATGCTCCTTGGCCCTGAAACACGTAGTTCTTCACCCGTGCGCGTTGCGCGCAACGATAACTGCCAAGCCTGGCTTGAAGCCATGGATGGGAATGCTGCCGCTGGCGCTACGCCCCGCGAAGAAGGTTGCGGTATCTACCCCGCAGGTGAAGGCGCGGGCTACGCAGGTGGCATTATGTCGGCGGCTTGCGATGGCCTTCGTGTTGCCGCTGCTTTGGTTTCCGAATACACGAAAGCTGAATAGATGGCATACGAACGACTGAGGGCAGCTGAATACGCGAGCGAAGAAGAAAAGCGCGAATGGAAGCAGCTTATTTCTGCCTTCGTGCCGCCTCTCATTGAAAAGTGGGAGCCTGTGTTGGGTGTGCGGGTGGGCAAGCTTGCGTACCGCAATATGAAAAGTCGGTGGGGAAGTTGCACACCTTCAACAGGGCGCATTTGCATTAATACGCGCCTGGCGCTTTATCCGCCCGAATGCCTGGAATACGTGGTTGTGCACGAACTATGCCACTTGCGCGTGGGTGGCCATAACAAGCAATTTTGGGCACTCGTTGAATCTTGTTTGCCTGACTATAAGCAGGCCAAAAAACTCCTGCGTGCATAAGGGTAACATGGACGTGGGTAGGCAGGATAGAGAAGCAGAGGCTTCATTAGGGCGCAAGGCCCTGCGCTGGGTGCTGGTGGCAGCGATGGCGGCCTTCATCTTCTATATGAGTTCACGCACTGCAGGGGAGTTGAACACGGGCTTCTTTTCGCAGGTGAAGCATATGTTGAATGCCTGGTTGCTTTCTTCCTTTGGCATTGCGGGCGACCCTGCCAGTACCATCGCGCATTTTTGCGAGTATCTGCTGCTGGGTGCTTTGCTCATGAATGCCTTGCGCAGCCATATGCCGCTGAAACGTGCGCTGGTGGTGGCCATCGTGTGTGCAAGCGCCTATGGCGTAACCGACGAAATCCACCAGATCTTTGTCGAAGGTCGCTATTGCGACGTGTTCGACTGGCTTACCGACACCGCTGGCGCCACCTTTGGCGCAGCCCTCGGCGCCGTGCTTATGAAACTCAATAAAAACTTGACCTAGCGTAATGAATATGAAGTACTGCGTCCAGCCGCAGCATTGCGTTTTAGTACTTCCTTGGCGATAAGGTCATTGATGTCGCGTAGCGCCGTGTCGGGGGACACTCTGCACAACTTCGCCCATTTCTGAGCGGTGAGCTTGCCTTCAAAGTCACCCGCCAAGAGACTGAGTATCTTACGCTGCCGTTCGTTAAGCGGGACAGAGTCTAGCGATACCCAAAAAGCGCTGCGATCCAAAACGCTATCGACCTCTTTCGAGCTGGCTTTAATCGCAGCTGTATACGACAGCAAGAACCACGAAAGCCACTGCGTAACTTCTGAAGTACCCATCTGGGCTGTTTCTATAGCGCTATAGTATTCCTTTCGGTTTGCTGCAATGTATTTTGCCATGCTGTAAAAACGGCGCGGACTACCGTCGCTTCGTGCAAGTAGTGTTTCGGTTAGTGCCCTGGCAATACGTCCATTGCCATCCTCGAAGGGATGGATGGTGAGGAAGTATAGGTGAGCAAGTCCAGCCTTAACGAGGACGTCGTAGTGCGATTCGGCGTTGAACCATGTAAGGAAATCCGCCATAAGAGTGGGTACGTCTTGCGAAGATGGCGCCTTGAAATGAACCTTTTCGTGTCCAATCGGGCCACTAACAACTTCCATGGGCGTTGTGCGGTATGAAGCTACTTCGATTTTTCGTAGGTCGCTGTAGCCCGTAGGGAATAAGGCTGCATGCCAGCCAAAAAGGCGATCTTCCGTCAGGGGCTCGTTGCGCATGCTAACTGCGTCGAGCACTACTTCGACGGCCCCGTCTACATTGCGGGTGTCGGGCTCGTCAGCTAGCTGATCGACGCCGAGTCGGCGTGCAACCGACGAACGTACCTTTTCCAGGTCGAGCTGCACCCCTTCAATCCTTGACGATGCAACTACTTCGGCGCTTAATGAGTTCACTTCGAGTTCGCTGGAAAGCGCGAATCCGACATTTTCAAGTCTGCCGAGCAGCTTCCCCTGGGCAAAGCGCGCATCTCCCACCAGGGGCGACACAACACAATCGTCCCAAATGAAATTGGTCCACTGTTTTCTTTCGTGTAAATACATGCTCTCATTGTAAATGGATGCGGAGATTACTGGCTATTCTCCGCAAATATTACGGAGAATATATAAGAAGTCGATTGCGATCGTTAAGTCGATTAATTCTATTTTGGTAAGTTAGAAATTTCGTATTCGGTGTACGCTCTAGGCGGTTTATCGCTTACGCCTTCAAAGAGGGTAGAGAGGGATACATTAAACCCATCTGCAAGCTTAATTAGCACTTCAACGCTTGCGTTTCCAATACCGCGTTCTATTTCGCTTAAATAACTTCGGTTAGCACAAATCATATTGGCTAACTCTTGCTGTGAAAGCTTTTCTTTCTTGCGAAGGTTTCGAATGTTGTCACCGAGAACAACGTGAATGTATGAAATAGGTTCTGTGCGTCTCATGTGCTAAATAGAAAAAAGCTCGCACATTTGCATTCCCCGGTGCTTTCTACCAGGGCCTGCTGCAGATTGATTAGGGCTGTAACCTGGCTTTATAGGATAATACACGAGCAAGTATGATATAAGGAGCGCACTATGTCGCGGGCTTGTTTTATAGAAAGTATACGAACATCTGTACTAACGAATAAATGTTCGATTATTGTGTTATAATTCAGATATTGGGATTCCTGGCTGGGGTAACCCGCTCCTAACCTCTCTTCCCACGTGCGAAGTTCCCATTACGCGGCTCTGGCACAGAGGGACAGCCACTTTTATTCAAGCGTGTTCATTTGGCATTGGCAAAGTGCTTTTGTCTTGCTACACGCATATCTAGAAAGGGGTTGTTATGAACAACGAACTCGTATTATTCAACTCGCAGGATGGGGAAGTGTCACTTCCGGTAAGTATCGATTATGGGGAAAATGAAATCTGGCTTACGCGCAATCAAATGTCGGAGCTGTATGATCGCGATGTAAAAACTATTGGTAAGCATGTGAATAATGCGCTCAACGAAGAATTGGAGGGTTCCAAAAGTCGAGTTGTCGCAAATTTTGCGATAACTGCGGCAGATGGGAAAACGTATAGAACAGACCACTATGGACTCGATGTAGTTTTGTCCGTAGGTTATCGCGTGAAGTCACAGCGTGGTGTGGAATTTCGTCGTTGGGCAACGCAAGTTCTTCGTCAACACATCATTGAAGGACATACAGAAAACCAAAAGCGTTTGGCGGATGCAACCTTGGTTGCTCTTACAATAATGATTGCCGAATCGTGTCCCGATGAAAAAGAAGCAATGGTGTCCTTGGTCCTGAATTTCTTGGATTAAATAATATCGTAATTATATAAATATAATATATAATAGAGGGGGTTAGATGTGGAAATAGAGTATGACGCTAGGAAAAATGACGATAATTTGGCAAAACATGGCGTTACTCTCGATGAAGCAGCTGAGGTTTGGAATGGTGTTGTAGTAAACATTCTTCAGCTCGGAAGGCTACTGAGAAAGAGAGGAGTCTCTACAATGACAAAACGAATCACTAGCGAGGAGTTTGATACACGCTTTGATGCTGGCGAAGATCTGGATGATTACCTTGATTATGATGCTGTCACTGTAGAAGATGCAACTCCTCGTGATGTTCTTCTTTCACTTCCAGAATGGGCCATTATCACAGCCGACCAGGAAGCAAAACGTCGCAACATCACACGTCGGGCAATTCTAAATACCTGGATTACAGATAAGGCAGACGAAGTACGTATGCACGCCACAGCCTAACTATATAGTGCAAAACGGGGTGGCTGCCATTGCGTCGCCCCAGAGAAAAGGTGTGCAGGATGACCAGCGACCACGCAAACGCCAACTGCGCGAAAATCAAGCAAAACGCCAATGAAAACAAGGTCGCCAAGGCCTTGGCCGAAGACTTAGGAATTGACAACCCCCTTATGGTTTCCGACCAAGGGCCTGCACCTGTACCGGGTAGTACAGGCACAGTCGTTTCGGTAAATATTTCCCCTAAGAAAGGGATGCGTAAAACCCCAGCGGAATCGGGCTCTGTCGTGTTGCTTGCCGACCACGGTGTTTCCGAAGATGCCCACGCAGGCGACTGGCACCGGCAGGTGTCCTTTCTTGCGGAAGAATCCATTAATGTGGCGCGTGAGCACGGTCTCGATGTTGGCTTTGGTGGCTTCGCCGAAAACATTACGACTTCGGGCATTAACATGAAGGACATGCCCCTGGGTACCTTGCTGCAGGTGGGCACGGCGAAGGTCGAAGTGTCGCAGATTGGCAAGGTGTGCCACACGCGCTGCGCCATCTACTACCTGGCGGGGGACTGCATTTTCCCACGCGAAGGTATTTTTGGCTGGGTGGTTGAATCAGGTCTGGTGCGCGTTGGCGATGAAATAAGCGTGCTCGAACTGGGCACGGACGAAGTGCATAGGGCCCTTTCCGACACGGCGCAATAGTAGCCAATACAGCAGCATACATAAGCCCGAGCGTGATAAGATTATGGCAGTTTAAACGAGCCCGCCGAAAGGAGTTGTTATGCTGCATGAAATTAAGTTTCCTTCGTCTAATAATCGTGACACGGTAGTGGGTTGGGTGTATGTTCCCGCCTGCGAACCTGAAGGGGTGGTGCAGCTGGTGCACGGCTTCGGCGAACATTCGCGCCGTTACTTCCATATGATCGTGGCGCTCATGGACGCTGGTTTTATCGTAGCGGCAAACGACCATGTAGGCCATGGCGCTACGGCAATCTTGAACGATACCTGGGGCGACTGGGGCGATGCTGGCCCACATACCATGATGGAAGACGAAAAGCTTTTTAAGGACGAAGTATGTAAGCTGTATCCCGGTCTGCCGTACTTCATGTTTGGCCATTCTATGGGCTCGATGATTGCCCGCGACTTTTCCGCGAAATACGGAGACGAATTAACGGGCGCTATTTATTGTGGTACGTTGGGCATCTTTAACCAGACCGACGTGGTGCGCCCCAAGCTCGACGCTGTCTGCGAGGCGGGCGGTGCCCACGATTCCGATCCATCCTTTGTGGGCGAACTCATGGGTTGGATGTTTAGCCGCTGCGAAGAAGGCGCGACCCTGGGCAACGAATGGATTTGCCACGACCCCTACGTGCAGAAGGACCACGCCGAAGACCCCTTCGACGCCTTTACGCACCCGGTTCACAACATTTCGCTGCGTGACTTTATCGATATGATGCTCTGTATCGAAGGTGAAGAATGGGCCGAGAAAGTACCCACCAGCCTGCCCGTTTTGCTTATTGCTGGAGACCAAGACCCGGTTGGTAGTTTTGGCGAGGGCGTGTATCTGTGTGCCAACTGGCTGCATGACACAGGCCACGATGTAATCACGAAACTGTATTCGGGTTACCGCCATGAAATACATAACTACGACGACATCAAAAACGATGTTGAAGAGTTCATTATCGACTGGCTGTTCATGAAGCTCGCTTCGTAATTACTTAATGCTTGTAGGTTTAGGGTGCGACAGCGATTTAGTCGAGCATGGATACTACCGAAGATATAAAGCACCTTACTGCTGCGCTCAAAGCGGGGCAGTGTGCCATTTTCCCAACCGACACCGTGTTCGGCATTGGCGTGGCCGCTGCTTATGCCCCAAGCCTTCAAGCCATATTCAATGCGAAACAGCGTACGGCAGACAAACCCGTGGCCTGGCTTGTGGGTGGTGTGGACGCGCTCGACGTTTACGGTGCTCATGTGCCCGACTATGCGCGCAACATGGCTCACGCTTTTTGGCCGGGGGCGCTTACCTTGGTGGTGCACGCATCCGCTGAAGTCCCTGCTGCATTCCGTGCGGCCGACGGTAGCATTGCCCTGCGCATGCCGGCCCATACATCATGTTTGGAAGTGATTCGCCAAGTGGGACCTCTTGCGGCAAGTTCGGCCAACCTTTCGGGTGAAGAAGCACCGGCGAAGCTGAGCGAAGTAAACCCTAAGCTCATGCAAATCGTTGACTGCGCATACAACGACGGCAGTACGCCCACAGGTGAAGCTTCAACCGTCGTTGACTGCCTGGGCGCCACCCCTGTCATACTTCGCCAAGGGAGCGTTGTTATTTAGATTCAGGAGACATATATGACTGATACAACACGCGAAGAATTCACCTTCACTTCGGCAGATGGCAAGACGCCCATTCATGCAATTGCTTGGTTGCCCGAAGGTGAAGCAGCCCAGCATCCGCGCGGCATTGTGCAGCTGGCACATGGCATGGAGGAATACATCGCCCGCTACGACAATTTCGCACGCTTCCTTACGAGCAAGGGTTTCGCAGTGTGCGGTAACGACCATATTGGTCACGGGCAAAGTGTTTCTGACGAAGTGCCACTTTCTCATTTGCCGCTTAATGGTGCAAGCGTCATGCTGGCCGACATGGATTCCCTGCGTACGCAATTTTCCGCACGTTTCCCCGATGGCACGCCCTATATTCTGTTCGGTCATTCCATGGGGAGTTTTGCTGCCCGCTGCTACTTGGCGCGTTATGGCAAAGGACTTGCCGGTGCCATCATTTGCGGAACGGGTGACGTACCTGTGGCCGCTTCGCGCTTGGGGGGTTTTCTGGCGCGGCGCATGGCGGCAAAAAATGGCATCGATTCCTACAGTCCCTTTATTACGAGCTTAAGCGATGGCAAGTATGGCAAAGCCATTCCGCTGGCGCGTACGAATTTCGACTGGCTCAACACTGACCCTGCGCAGGTGGACGCCTACATTAACGATCCCCTTTGCGGCGTGGCATTTACCGTGGGTGGCTACGCTTCGCTTATGGATCTTACGGCCGAAGCGTGCTCAACCAGTTGTGCTCAGCATGCTCCGAGTGGCTTACCCGTGCTTTTTATTTCGGGTGCAGCAGACCCCGTGGGCGGGCACGATGCGAAAGGTGTCATGGCAGCTGCCGAACGTTACGCAAAGAATTCGGATACTTTGCCGACTATCAAAATTTACCCTGGCATGCGCCACGAAATACTCAATGAGCCAGAGCATGAAAAGGTTTATGACGACGTGCTTATGTGGCTTGAAGAAGTAGTGGGGAAATAGAACCCCGAAGCATAGAACCCTGAAGCCGTGAATATGAGTCACCGTCAAAAGAAATAGAGCGGGAGGAAAAATGTCGAAGTTTGTTATCGCGCTTGACCAGGGTACAACGAGCAGTCGCGCGCTTCTTATAGATGCGCAAGGCGAAGTGCAAGGCGTGGCCCAACAGGCTTTTGAACAGCATTTTCCCGAGCCTGGTTGGGTCGAGCACGACCCCTTCGATATCCTGGGCTCGCAGATTGGCGTGCTGCGTGAACTCATGGAAACGCAAGGCATAAGCGCTCAGGATGTCGCGGCACTTGGTATTACCAACCAGCGCGAAACCACGGTGGTATGGGACGCGCGCACGGGCCTTCCTTTCGGTAACGCCATTGTGTGGCAATGTCGCCGCACGGCCCCCATTGTTGAAGAACTCTGTAGTGCGCCCGACGTGCATGGGCGTATTGTGGCCACCACGGGCCTAATCCCTGACGCCTATTTTTCTGCGAGCAAAATCAAGTGGATTTTGGACAACGTGGAAGGTGCACGTGAAGCAGCCGACGCGGGCTTTGCTCGTTTTGGCACGGTGGACACCTGGCTTATCTACAACTTAACGGGCGGCGAAGTCCATGCCACCGACTATACCAACGCGAGTCGCACCATGCTTTTTGACATCCATGCAGGTGCATGGGATGAATGGCTGTGCAATCTGTTTGGTGTGCCTTTGTCTATGCTGCCTGACGTGCGCCCGAGTGCTGCTGACTTTGGCAAAACGGCCATTAGTATTCCTGCGCTTGCCTTAAGCGAAGGCTGCCCCTGTTCGATTGCGGCGGCCCAGCAAAGCTTCTTTGAAAGTATTCCTGCCAATATTCCCATTTGTGGGGTAGCGGGCGACCAACAGGCGGCACTCTTTGGTCACTTGGCTACGCGCCCAGGGGAAGCAAAGAACACCTATGGCACGGGCTGCTTCTTGCTCATGCATACGGGCGAGCAAGCTATCGCGAGTCGCAACAACCTGGTTACCACCATTGCTGCGAGTGCGCCGAATACCCCCGCCCTTGAATATGCCCTTGAAGGCAGCGTGTTTATGGCGGGCGCTCTTATCCAGTGGCTGCGCGACGAACTGCATCTTATTGAATCGCCCAGCGAAACCG
>CAJOJB010000039.1:9388-11181 GCA_905234635.1 uncultured Eggerthellaceae bacterium
TGCGGGGCGCGCACACGTGGTGCGTGCCTGCCTGGAAGCTTTGGCCTTCCAGGTGGCCGACTTGGTGGCTGCCATGGAAGACGACTGCGGTCAGCACCTGGAAACCCTGGCGGTCGACGGTGGGGCGTGCAAGAACAACTTCCTCATGCAGTTCCAAGCCGACATTTTGGACAGCAAGATTGAACGCCCTGCCAATGTGGAAGCAACGGCACTTGGCGCGGCATATTTGGCTGGCCTATTTTGTGGCTTTTGGGAAGACATCGAACAAATTCGCCAACTCCACGCCATTGAAGCAGAATTTTCGCCTACTATGGAAACCGCAAGGCGCCGCGAATTGCTCGCTGGGTGGGCAGACTGTGTTTCGCGGACAAAAAGCAATTGATAATAAGCTATTCTGCAAGCGCGCATATGAAGCGTCTTCCAAAGAGCGTTTCATGCAGAAAGGGAAGCTATGAACATTGCCATAGGGGCCGACCATGCCGGCTTCGAGCAGAAGGAACTGCTCAAAAAATACCTGGTTGAGCAGGGATTTACCGTGCACGACAAAGGCTGCTTTTCCGAAGACCGGGTAGACTATCCCGACTTTGCTAAAACCGTTTCTGAAGCGGTGGCGGCTGGCGAGGCCGACTATGGCGTGCTCGTTTGTGGCACGGGTATCGGTATGGCCATGGCTGCCAACAAAGTGAACGGCATTCGCGCGGCTAATGTAGTCAGCCCCGAATTTGCCCAGCTTGCGCGCGAGCACAATAACGCAAACGTGGTTACCGTTTCTGGCCGCTTTGTAAGCCTGGAAACAAACAAGGCCATTCTGGACGCCTTCCTCAATACCGAATTTGCAGGCGGGCGCCATGAATGCAGGGTAAGCAAAATAATGGAGCTGGAATAGGCGGCCATTTTAGTTTTCGAGGTCAGAAAGATTTGGAGTAGACATGCCTCTGAAATACGTTGAAAAAACCGATCCAGAAGTTGCGGAAGTCCTGTGGGGCGAACTGGCGCGCCAGCGCAATACCATTGAACTTATCGCTTCGGAGAACTTTACGAGCCCTGCTGTCATGCAAGCCGTGGGCACCGTTCTTACGAATAAGTACGCCGAAGGATATCCCGGCAGGCGCTACTACGGCGGTTGCGAAGAAGTCGACAAGGTGGAGCGCTTGGCCATTGAACGCGCCAAGAAGCTTTTCGGTGCCGAATTTGCCAACGTACAACCCCATGCGGGTGCCCAGGCCAATGAATGTGCCTATGCCGCCATCCTGAAACCGGGCGACCGCATTTTAGGCATGGACCTGAACAACGGTGGCCACCTAACGCATGGCACGCCCATGAATTTTTCGGGCAAGGTCTATGAGTCCTTCGCCTACGGTTTGGGCGAAGACGAACGCTTGGACTACGAAGCCATTGCCGCCCAGGCGCGCGAAGTAAAGCCCCATGTTATTGTGGCGGGTGCTTCGGCCTATCCGCGCATTATCGACTTCGAGCGCATGGCAGAAATTGCGCACGAAGTGGGTGCCTACCTTATGGTTGACATGGCCCATATTGCGGGCTTGGTGGCTGGTGGTGCACATCCGTCGCCCGTGCCTCATGCTGACATCGTAACTACGACCACGCACAAAACCCTGCGCGGTCCGCGTGGTGGCCTTATTCTTACCAACAATGAAGAACTGGCTCAGAAAATCGACGCCGCGGTGTTCCCGGGTACTCAGGGTGGCCCGCTTATGCACGTTATCGCAGGCAAGGCTGTTGCTTTCCAGGAAGCCCTGCAGCCAGAATTCCGCGAATACATCGAAGACGTGGTG
>CAJOJB010000040.1:0-3001 GCA_905234635.1 uncultured Eggerthellaceae bacterium
CAACTGCTATACTCTTCTAGACCAAAGGAGATTAATATGTCACTTTCGATTGGTATAGTCGGGCTGCCCAACGTAGGGAAGTCCACCTTGTTCACGGCGCTCACCAACAAGGGTGGGCTGGCCGCGAACTACCCCTTTGCCACCATTGAACCCAATGTAGGTGTGGTGCCCGTGCCCGACGCTCGCATGGACCGCTTGGCAGAAATCGACCATCCTGCGCGTGTGGTGCCGGCCACCGTTGAGTTCGTAGACATTGCCGGCCTGGTGGCGGGTGCTTCGCAGGGCGAAGGCTTGGGCAACCAGTTCCTGGCCAATATCCGCGAAACCGATGCCATCGCCGAAGTGGTGCGTTACTTTACCGACGAAGATGTGGTGCATGTGGAAGGTCGCGTGGATCCTGCAAGCGACGTGGACACCATCAAGACCGAACTGGTTCTGGCAGACATTGCCACCATCGAAAAAGCCCTGCCGCGCCTGGAAAAGGACGCCAAACGCGACAAGGCGCTGGCGCTGAAATTCGAAACCGCGAAGAAGGTTTTGGACGGCCTCAATGAAGGCCATCGAGCCCGCACACTGGACTTGAGCGAAGATGAAACCGCAGCCCTCTACGATCTTCACCTGCTTACCATGAAGCCCATGCTCTATATTGCCAACGTGGACGAAGATGCTGTGGGTGCTTCGCTGGATGAAATTGATGGCTGTGTGCCTGTACCCATTTGCGCAAAGGTGGAAGCCGACCTAGCTGAACTCGACCCTGCGGAAGCTAAAGAGTACCTGGCGGCCATGGGGCTAGAAGAAAGCGGCCTGGTGCGCCTTATTCATGAAGCCTATCGTCTGCTAGGTCTGCAAAGCTTCTTCACCACAGGGGTCGACGAAACGCGCGCTTGGACCATTCCCATTGGCGCCAAGGCGCCCCAGGCAGCGGGCACCATTCATACCGACTTTGAGCGTGGCTTCATTAAGGCCGAAACAGCCAGCTTCGAAGACTACGATCAGTATGGTGGGGAAGCGGGATGTCGCGAGCACGGTCGCCTCCGCCAAGAAGGCAAAGACTACGTCGTCCAAGACGGCGACATCATGCACTTCAAATTTAACGTGTAAGCACGTGCTTGGGAAATTGGGGTCGGAGGATTTTTCCCATTTTTGGAAAAAATCCTCCGACCCCAATTTCCCAAAAACTTACAGGCGGGAGAGGATGGCGGACTTGGCTTCCAGGAATTCGGGAGTGAGGGAATAGTCGTCTGCCTCGCCCAGATGCTGGGGTGTTATTTCGCCTACAATTTTACTGTAGACACCAGGTGTTTCGTTTTTCCCGAGTACATAGATGCGGTCGGCAAGGAGCACGGCTTCGTCGGGATCGTGGGTAATCATGAGCGTTGAAAGTCCCAGTTCAGCCACCATTTCCTTGAACCAGGTGCGCAAGTCAACACGCGTGATGGCATCAAGGGCGCTGAAGGGTTCGTCGAGCAGAACAATGCTATTGCCCTGCAGGTAGGTGCGTGCGAAAGCTACGCGTTGGCGCATGCCGCCCGAAAGCTGCGCTGGCCACGCGTTAGCAACCGAAGCAAGGCCCAGGTGTTCGAGCAAGGCAAGCGCCTGATCGTGAGCTTCACTTTTTGCGGTACCGGCTAGTACAAGCGGCAAAGCAGCGTTATCTACTACCCGTAAGTTGGGAAGAAGCAGATCCTTCTGGAGCATATAGCTAATATGGCCAGGTTTGCCCGTTATGTCTTCACCACGGAGAAGCACCTGGCCTGCCCGGGGAGCCAGCAAGCCCGCAAGGGCATGCAGGATAGTGGTTTTGCCCATGCCGCTTTTGCCCACCAGGCAGACCAGTTCTCCCTCGCGCACTTCGAGATTCAGCCCGTCGACAATAAGGTCGTCGTCGTGCCATGCAAGCGAGAGATCTTGTGCTTCGAGGATGACAGGCATGTTAGTTTTCCAAGTATTCCATGGTAAAGCCGGCGCTTGCATCGAAGGGGTTTTCGGACAGTTGGTTGTCGTTAATCCACTGGTAGAAGGCACTCCAGCGCGCTTCGTCAATGACACCCCAGCTGCTAGCATCGGCAATGTACTGCGGCGAAATAATAGCCTGTGCTTCCTGAATCAAAGCGGGGTCCAGTTCGGGTACGGCCTTGCACAACAGGTCAGCTGCTTCCTTGGGGTATTCAGCAGCGTATTCGTAGCCGCGCTTCGCAGCACGCAGGAAGGCTTTTACCAACTCAGGGTTTTCGGCGGCCCAGGTATCGTTAACCGCAATTACGGGTGTGTAGAAGTCGAACACGGGGTTCATGTCGCCAAAGGCAAAGTAATTCACGGGGTAGTTTTGCAGCTTGGCATTGGCAACCGCCCACCATTCGTAAACCCATACGCAGTCGTAGAGGTCGGCCTGCAGACCCATCACGTCGTCGTCCACTTCGTAGGGCACCAGTTCAACGTCGTCGAAAGATGCGCCATCGTCTTCAACCAAATGCTTGATGGTTGCCTGTTCAACAAGCAAATTCCAGGTGGCATAACGCTTGCCCGCCATTTTGCCCGGGCTGGTAATGTCATCTTCAGCGCGACTCATGATGCCGCTCGTATTGTGTTGGACTACAGCAGCCACCGCAGTGTAGGGCATGGGTTCGGCAGCACCAAGACTGTTAGCGATGTAGTCCTGGTAGGTCATGCCCATATTGGCACCGCCAGAACCTATTAAAGCGTCGCTGCCATCGGCGGGGCAGGGCACGAGTTCAACTTCAATGCCTTCTTCTGCAAACCAGCCGTTTTCAATGGCGGCATAAATACCGGTATGGTTTACGTTGGGGGAATAATCCATCACAAAGCTTACCTTCGTTGGCGCTTCGTTCACCATGCCTGGTTTGTCGGTTGGTTGGCAGGCGCTCAAGCCCAGCAGGAGCGATGCGGCTGCAAAGAATGCAAAGCAATCAGCATATCCTAAGTGTCAGCTTTGCATGGAAAACGAGGGATATGCAGGACGTACAAATCATCCTGCTAGAGA
>CAJOJB010000040.1:3014-12895 GCA_905234635.1 uncultured Eggerthellaceae bacterium
AGCCACATAAGGGCAAGCGAAAGCATGCTAATAACCACAATCGACGCGAACATTTTGTCGTAGCTAAAGGACTTGCGTACACGCGTCATGTACACACCCAGGCCTGAAAACCCGCCAAGCCATTCAGCAATGACGGCCGCCACGATGGCATAGGTCGCGCTAATTTTGAGCCCCGCAAAGAATTGGTCGCCCGCCGCGGGCAGTTTCACATAGCGGAAGATCTGCCAGTCGTTGGCTCCCATGGTATGCATGAGGTCAATCTCGTCGGGGTCCACGCTGCGGAAGCCCGAAACGAGCGAAACGGCAATGGGGAAGAAGGTTGTAAGTTCGATAAGCACGACCTTCGGAAGAATGCCGTAACCAAACCACAGGACGAGCAGTGGTGCGATTGCAATGGTGGGAATGGTTTGCGAAACTGTCAGTAGTGGCTGGAAGGCAAGATAGAGTATTTCGATGCGGTCCATGGCTACGGCAACAATGAAGCCAAGGACGACGCCTACACTCAGACCAATGGCAGCTTCCAGAAGCGTAGTGCCAGAATGGCTGGCGAGCAGCGCCGCGTCGCCCACGAGCGCTGCAATTACCTGAGTGGGGGCAGGCAACATGAAACTTGGTACGATACCCGTTCGACATACGAATTCCCAAAGCACAAGAAGCCCCACAATGGTGGCGGCTGGAATAAGCCATGTTTTCGTGCGTGCTTCCCGCCGGCATTATCCGGATCAGGTTCTTCGGGTCGTGGCGAGTCGCGCCACCTCTCAGCCAGGCTTACCCTAGCTCCCCATAAGGTGAGGATAGTATACACCCTTTTTGTCATGTAAGTGTGGATTGTGGTCGTATCTAATGTGAGGCAAAGCACTTAACAGGGAATACACGCCTCTGTTTAGAGAATAAATGCGAGGGAGCATACTATGCTTGTTGGGAACTTGATGAGCTTGACGAAGCCGAAGCTTCGGTCACTGCTTCAGCTTGCCTGCGTGCTTCTTCTTCGGCTTCTATACGCGCTTGTTCTTCTGCTTCGGCCTGCGCCTTTTCTTCAGCTTCCTTGCGTGCCTGTTCTTCCGCCTCTGCCTGGGTCTTAGCTTCGGCCTCTGCTCGTGCCTGCTCTTCAGCTTGCGCCTGAGCTTCGGCCTCTGCTCGTGCCTGCTCTTCAGCCTGGGCTTTAGCTTCGGCTTCAGATTGGGCCTTGGCCTGTTCGTCTGCCTTTGCCTGGGCAGCCTCTTCACGTTTCCGCTCTTCTTCGGCCTCTTTTTCACGCGCGTCTTGTTCTTCTCTTTCTTGCTCTTCTTTCGCTTCCTCTTCTGCTCTTTTTGCCTCTTCTTCGGCAGCTATTTCGGCTTCAACTTCGGCAAGTGCTGCTGCAAGTTCTTCGGGGCTGAGCGTGCCTGCACCAGGGAAACGCAAGCCGCAGACAAAGCCACAATAGGCAAGGCTGTCGGTGTCGCGTACGTAGGTGCCAGCACCAGGGGCATGAATAAAGGGGCGTCCGCCAGCGCCTGAAGCAATGCCTACGTGCCCAGGGCGGTAAAGCACATCACCAGGTTCTACGTCTTCAAGGGGAAGTACGGCACCCACGTGGAGCGCCAGGCGGTAAAGGGACTCGGTGTAATGCGGAAGACCACCTATGCCAGCTTTGTCAAAACACCAAACTACAAGGCCTGAGCAGTCGAAGGTGTCGGGCCCTGCAGCTGCCCATATATAGGGGCAACCAATGCGGCTTTCAGCAAACTCAACAACTTCGGGGTGGGGCGGAATATCGCGCGGGTTACCAATAATAAGAACGTCTTCTTCGTTGGCAAGTGAAGCAAGTTGGTCAAGGCCTAATAAGACTTTGAGTTCTTCGGAAAGACCATCGTAGAGCGTTTCCAGTTCTGTCATCTTTTCCAAGGCTGCTGTTTGGATTACCTCGGCTTCTTTGAAGCGTTCCTCAGCTTTTTTCTTGGATGCTTCAAGTTCTTCTTTCTCTTCTTCGTTCTTTTCACGAAGGGCGCGAACTTGGGCTGCGAGAGCCGCATCTCCGTCATTCATGCGCTCGATAAGATCCCATTTAGTTGCAAAATCCGTAAACGACACAGAGCCCATAAGGAGGTCGATCGCTCGTATTTCAGTACCACGATACATGGCTTTAATGCGTTGTGTAAGACGGGTTTGGAGCTTTTTAAGGTCTCTGGTGTTTCCATCTATTGCCGCTTGTCTGGCATCAACTTGTGCCTTTGCAGCGCTATAGAGTGTTTTGGTCTTGTAGTACTCGTTGGTTGCTTCTTCGAGTTCTTGCTTTAGGTCTTTAATTTGTTCCGCAAGTACCTGATATTGGTCAAGGCTGTCACCCAGTTCGTCTGCGTGTGCAAGAGCAGGGAAGCGTAGGTTAAGCATGGTGGATAGCATGCAGGCACTGCCGCCCGCCAAAAACAGGCGACGTGAAAATATCGAGCTGCTATGTGGACGTGACGTTTCCATTCAAAACCTACCCCTATGATAGACCTTTTTGTGCCCGGCTCAAGTTTTGTTCAAATTATGAAGAAATAGATAATATATTAGCTAAAACTATTGCAAAAGGCGCAAATATGGGTACTATATACCTCATGAATGCGCCTCTCTTATCGCAAGAAACGCCGCATAAACACACTCACGCGATAGCTCAGAGGATGCGCGCTCGGAGAAAAGAGGCGCATTTATCACAAGCGCAGTTGAGCCAGTTATCCGGCGTTAGTTTGGGGTCTCTTAAGAGATTCGAACAAACGGGGGAAATTTCCCTCTCATCTTTGGTTGCGCTTTCTTCCGCCCTTGAATGCGAAAATGAACTCGCTATGCTCTTTGCCCCCGAAGGCTTAGGCGATGTGCGCGCTGCTTTGAAGGTCATCGAAGATTACGTCGAATCCCGCGCCAGCTAATTTTGTGTCAGCTGAAATTGTTATATGCTCAGCCATATTCCTTTTTGCTCGGCCCATTTTCTTAACGGCAAGATAAGTGCGCCAATGAAGCGCGCGATAACTAGGGCACTCTTCACCACATCCCAGCACACTCGGCCTAGTAATTAGACTTGCGCGCTTCCTACGCGCGCACTTCCTTTGCCTAAAAATGGGAGAAACTCGCAAAAAGGAATATGCCTGAGCAAAATGATGCAATAACAAACTAATAATCGTTAGAATAGAACGAAAAGCATGAGTAAGGGGTCTCTATGGATAAAGCGCGTGCAAAAGATCTATTGGAAGCAGTGGCGGCGGGCAATTTGAACGTCGACGATGCACTGCTTCAATTCCAAACAGCAGATGTTACTGACATTGGTTATGCCCAGGTGGATCATTCACGAGCCATGCGCCAGGGCGTGGGTGAAGTGGTCTATGGCGAAGGCAAGACGACCGACCAAATCTGGGGCATTTGTAAAACCATGCTCGAAGCGGGCCAGGAGCGCATTCTCATTACGCGCCTCGATGCGGCCAAGGCTCAGGAACTTGCAGGCGTCTTCGATTTGGACTATCACGAGGCTGCGCGCATAGGCATTATTGGGGGGCTGCCCCAGCCAAACGGCAACGGCACGATTGTCGTTGCGTGCGCGGGCACCAGCGACTTGCCAGTAGCTGAAGAAGCGGCGCTGACGGCCGAAGTGCTGGGCAACGAAGTGGTGCGCCTATTCGACGTGGGCGTGGCGGGCATTCATCGCCTGCTTGCCCACACTGAAGACATTGCACGTGCCAATGTAATTATTGCAGTGGCGGGTATGGAAGGTGCCCTTCCTTCGGTAGTGGGTGGCATGGCGTCTTGCCCAGTTATTGCGGTGCCAACCAGCGTGGGCTACGGTGCTTCCTTCGATGGCCTGGCAGCCCTGCTTGCCATGCTTAACAGCTGTGCGAGCGGTATTTCTGTCGTCAATATAGACAACGGTTTTGGGGCTGGTTACCAGGCATCCATGATTAACCATGTCAAAGCAGGGCAGGGGGAATAAGTATGTCAACTATGCATTGGGATCTTACGCAATGGGCCACACGTTCCTACCTGTTCGACGAAGTTTGCGCAGGTGAAGACGGCCTGGCGGAAGGCATTCGTGAACAGGCTGCCGAAGCGGGTGTTCCGCAGGAGCACCATCATCATCTGTCTGACATCTTAAACACTATCGACAATTTGCAAGGCGTGCCTGAAGACGTACAAGAAGACATGCGCGCCATCTACCAGGTGCTCGCCGAAGCTGAAGCGCAGGTGCATGACAGCGAAGTGGACCATACGCATTTCCATGAAGTGGGCGAGGGAAGCCATATCCAAAGCGTGCTGGAAGTCTGCCTAGCCGTGCGCAGTCTTAAGCCCAAACGCATTACGGCTACGGCGGTGCAAGTGGGGAGCGGGCAAATCAACTGTGCCCATGGTCTTATGGATATTCCTGCACCAGCTACGGCGGCCATTCTTGCGCGTGGAATTCCTGTTTTTGAACCACGTCTCGAAGGGGAACGCTGTACGCCCACGAGTGCTGCGGTCATTTACCATTTTGTAGAAGAGTTTCTTGACTAGCAAACGACTGCGGCAGGTCCAGGCGGCAGTGGCCAGCTTAAATACTCGCGGTGCCTAGGTAAAGGCATCGCCTAGGCGAAGACAGCGTCTGAGTCCTGCATTTGGCGACGGAAGAACAACAGGCGTTCCATCATGCCGCAGGTAATGAGTGCAATCGTTAAGGGTATAACGAAGGGTGCGAGCGGGTTGGAATCGAGAACCTGTTTGATTTCTTCAGGATTGGGCATAACGGACAACTCCCGCCACTTTTGACCAAGTTCTTGCGTTTGTGGCTGTTCTGCCGCTATCTTTTGGCTGACTTCAGGGTCTACGATGATGTCTAACGCTGGATCAGCTGGCGTTTCGGTAGGTTCTTCAACCGGGGCCGGTTCATCATGGGGGACAATGTTTACCGGCTCGGGTGCAGGTGTGGGTTCTGGGGTTTCCGCCTTGGGATCGTCATTATCGACCCAGGGACCGTAGCCTTCATCGTTATTGGAGTCTTCTTCTATCGGCTCTCCTTCAGGGGAATCATATATTTCAGCTTCACCACCATTGCCCTGAGGACCGTCAGATTCAGTATCGTCTGTTGTCTCGTTGTCATTTTCACCAATGTCGGCTGGACCTTGATCGCCTGAATTGTCGTTTACTCGTTCATCGTCGTTTCCTGGTGCAGTCGAACTGGAGCTGCCGCCAGCGTTATTGTCATCTTTTCCCATAGGGTTTTCGGTATCAATGGGATCATGATCGGGATCAAGTGCAACCAAAGTTACGGTATCCTGCGCCGTCTTTTTGCCATCTTTGCTTTTCGCAACAACGCGGAACATGCTACCCAAATACTCTTCGTTCGTGACGACTGAATGAGACCTTCCATTGGCGCCTTGAATGCGCGTAAAGGTGGCACCATTGTCATTTGAAATGTACCAGGTAAAAGTGCCGTCCGTGAAGTCGGTTCCGGCTTCTACGGTAAATTCTGTTGTTTCGCCTTGTTTGACCGTGTTGTAGGTGAGTTGAACGTAATCGCTGGTACCTTCTGTAATAGTAACAGGGGCTGACGTAAGGATATTGTCGTCATCGATGAGTTTGTCAGCATACATGCTCACACGATACAGATGCTTTCCAATGCTTTCATCGTCAGTCATAACCCTGTGCTCTGTTAAACCCGTAGATTCAATGCGCGACCAAGTGGCGCCGCCATCCGTTGAACGTTCCCATACGTAGGCAAAGCTAAGTCTTCCTACTCCGTAAATGACGGGCTTTAGCGTTGCAAACTTGCCTTTTGGCACGGGATGATAGCTAATATCGATGCGTGCTTTGCCGTCGAATTCTTCGCCATCAATAGAGTCGTCGCTGTTTTCTTCTTCAGTTTCATTCCAGTCGGCATAAAGGGTAAGTTTGTAATGCTTGGTCGTTTGTGTTTGCGCGGCGTCCGAGCTAGTGCTTGCTGCTGGATCTTCCGATGAATTGCCGTCCGTTACCTCTTTAGCAAGAGCAATGAGATCTTCAATTTTGTAGGTGCCTGCGGCGTCAAGCGAGGTGCCCTTGCCGTCTGCAGCGGTGTTCCACCCTTTAAACGTGTAGACCTTCTTTTTAGACTTACTGCTGGAGCTGTCTGTGGCGTCCGAGCTTGGAGCACTAGGTTCTGCGCTTGTCGCGCTGCTACTTGAAGAAGCGGCCGAAGAAGAGTTGTCTTGGGGAGCTGTAAGGCCTTCACCGCCAGCGAGAGTCACTTCTTCGGACCCGTCTGAAACAGTGGTTTGAACCGTTCCTTCGCCACCATTAGCATCGTAGCTGATGGTAATAATGTTGACAGGCTTGACTTCGCTAGAAGGCAATTCTGCAATAAGTTCTTTTTGGAGTTCGCCGACTTCACCGTCGGGCGTAGTACAGCGTATGCCTACTTTCACGCCAGGGGCAATGGTGAGCTCACCAGTTTTTTCATCGAGTTTGACCAGGTCTTCGTTTCCAGAGACATCTTCGCCTTTGTCGTTTATGGCACTGGTGATTTCCCAGGTGAGGTCGGAGAAGTATTGAGGCTCTTCACCTTCGGCAGCTTTGTTATTAGATATTTTCATGTCAGCAAGGCTGCCGCTTACTACAACAGGGGAGCCTTCTGCATCTTGTGTTTCGCCATTGCTTAAAGCGTCTGTGATACTTATGCGTGCTCGTAGTTGATAGGTACGCTTTTCCTTGCCATCAAGGGTTAATGTCGCGCCGTCTTCAAATGCTGGAATATCTTTTGCTTCTGGGTATTCCTCTTCTTCCTTTTCTATTTTCTCGGGAAGAATTTCGAGATTATTGATATAGGAGTAGGTAATGCTATTTTTTTCCCACTTGGCTACAAAGGTTCGGCTTTCGGTGACGACATAGGTGCTTCCAGCCGTGTATTCTGCCGTGTCCCAATAGAGGAAGGTGTTGTCTTCAAGGGTAACTTCTGGAAGGACTATCTCTGCACCAGCTTCATATTCACCGGAAAGATCGTTTTCAAGGATTCCACCTGCGGGGTCGAAAAAAATGTTGAATTTTTCTTTTTCCTTTTCTTTCCAAGACGCAGTGAATGAAAGATTTTCGGTCACAGGGAACTCGGTCCCAGCTGCGTAATTGTTCTCATTCCAGTTCCAGCCCTGAAAATCGTACCCTTCATATGTGACTTCAGGTAAAACAATCGCTTCACCTTCTTGGTAGGTTCCCGAAGGGTCAGAGCCAATGGTTCCGCCCGCGGCATCGAAGAAAACGGTATAGCTTACAGGTTGGGGGTCGCCACCTTCGCCACCTTCGCCACCTTCGCCACCAGTACTTCCAGAGCCGTCTTCCTCGCCGCCTTCATCAGTGCCGCCACCGGTTGTGGGTTGGTCGGTGCTTGAGCTGCTGTCGTCGGTTTCGTCGCCATAAGCATACGAATACTGCAGATGCCAAGTGCTGAAGAAGACCAAGGTAAATACCAGAATCATCCTCAGAACCTTTGCTGGGAAAGAAGCAACAAACGCCCGTCCCTGTGCGTTGACCTGGCCGAAAGACCTTGTTTCGTGGTTTGTTCTGCTTAAACGATCCATAGTGTTTACCTACCTGGAACCTGTGTTAACCCTAGTCCTCAACTAAATAGTATTGACCAGTTTCTGGGTCTTGGAAGACTCGGCCCATTTCAATATAGTTGCTGTTGCTATCTTCGCTGGTGCTGTCTATCGTTTCTTCTTGGACATCTATTTCATCTCCAAGTTCAACCTGCGAAAAGGCGCCAAGGTCTACACTCCAGGCTACAACCAAGGCCGTCATAAGACCGCAGGCGAAGACTAACATAACGTCACCAATGCCGCTCATTGATGTCATAGGGTCAACGTCTTCGGCCGTAGTACGCGAGCGAAACGAGCTTTGTTCCGAGAAATAGCTAGACATAAGCTTCTCCTTACTGTCCCAGATTTGTGGGGCGCGTGTTTATGCTTGTTTGCCCCTGTGCGGGAGACGTACCTGCGGGGGCCTGAGCCTGACTTGTTGGCGTGCCTGTAGGAGCTTGAACTTGCCCTAATGGCATGCCTGCAAGGGTCTGTCCGTGCAAAGGGGACGTGCCTGCGGGTGCTTGACCCGGCGCGGACGGTGTACCTGGGATAGCACGTGCTTCATTCGCAGTTGAAACATGTGGAGTTGGAGACGCGGCCGGAGCATCTGGTTTAGCCGGTGCAGGGGGAGTAGTTTTTTTCTTTTCTTCAGGGGCTTTTGTACCAGATGCCTTGAGCCCTTCTTCGAATAGGAAGGTGTAGTTGGTGGGCTCTTTCGCTACGATGGTGCCGGCGGCTCTCATATCTTCAATCTTTTGCAACATGGTTGCCATGCTGCTATCGAGAGCAGAAAGGTAGTCGTTGTACCAGTTGCTGCGTATTTTGCCGATGGCCAAACAAATTGCTGCAACAACGAGACCTGCAACCGTGGTATCGAATGCAATAAGCAGGGACGACGAAAGCACCGATACGTCATTCTGTCCAAGCGCGGCAACGCCAGGACCCAAAGGAATAAGGGTGCCCATAAGACCAAGCATCGGGCTAATCTTTGCAGCCGTGTTGTTGCGCCCAGAAATGCGATCGTAGCGCGTTTCTTCGGTATTGACGAGGCGACGGATGAGGCCTAGCAAAGCATCGCCTGGCAGAGTGCGATAGTCAAACACGGTAAGCAGCGCACTTTTTTGGCGGTTGAGCAGCTGTGACGACCGAATGACTTCAGGAATAGTATTTTCGTCGGCCGACATAAGGGCTGCCAAGAATTCAGGCATTGCCACTTTAAAGTTGCGGCGTTCAGTGAAATATTCCATAACAATGCTGCCAATGCTAAAGATGGCATAGCCTGCAAACAGGAGCAACATCAAAATGTCTGGCACAAGCAGGGCTTGCGCAAAGGCATGCAGAATATCAGATAAAGAAGAAAAAGTTGAAAGATAGTCCATTACAATCCTCTCGGTTATGAGTATTCCCTTTATTCTACCGCTCGTGTCTTATATGCGTCCTAAATGTGAAGCACTTTTCACGTTATGTACCAGTTTGTTACTTTTTAGTACCACATTTATTCAATAGGAGTTGCACATTAATAGGCGATTTTGCACAAATGTGACCAAGTTGCATTCTTCAGGGCGTATTCCGTGTGATAATAAATAAAAAACGAAAGGATGACTCATGACTTTTGAAAACATGAATCTGTATGTGCTGCCAGGCTGCCCATTTTGTGCAAAGGTTGACCGCTTTATGAATAATGTGGGCATCGAAATGGAACATCGCGATGCTAGCGACCAGGCCGTTGCCGACGAATTGGTGGCGCTAGGCGGCAAGCTGCAGTGTCCTTGCCTGGTGGTGGACGGTGAGCCTATGTATGAGTCTATGGACATCATCAATTACCTGAACGACCTGGTTAAAAAGTAGTTATAGGGAATCTGGTTCCTGGACCATGTGTGCCCCGCTTGCGTAGCGGGGCTTTTTTGTGGGAAAGAAGCAGGGCGGGGCTCAATCTAGTATTATGAGCAGGTATTTTTTTCGCAAAGGAAAACCGTATGAGTGAACATGTAACTGAACAAGATGTGCGACGCATCGCCGAATACGCACGCATTGGTTTAACGGACGACGAGCTGCCGCAAATGACGACGGATTTGAATTCAATTATCGACAGTCTAAAACCTATTACTGAATACGACCTCGAAGGTGTGGAACCAACCTTCCATCCTATTGGCGACTTGTCGAATGTCATGCGCGAAGACGCGGAAGGCACCAGCTTTACACGGTTCACCGCTCTTTTCTGAGCACACAGCCGGGTCTTTGAGGCTTGCAAAATACGGGAACAAAGGCTATTTCCCGGAAATTCATGTGATCCAGAACGGGATCCTGAAGGGATTTGTAACTGTGCATCCGAGATGGGCCGGCTTTACA
>CAJOJB010000041.1 GCA_905234635.1 uncultured Eggerthellaceae bacterium
AGTCTTTTGTAGTAACTTTGCACCGCTAATAATATAATATAAAGCATAGTGATATTCGTATCAAATATTGATATAAAGAATATCGTCTGAAACCCCTTTAAACACAGAGGTTCCAGACGATTCAAGAACTTTCACTAAGAACAATAGTGAACGTTTTTTATGACACTTCATTCTACTGCAACAGTAACTTGATAGTGCGGAGGAATGGCCGAGTGGTCGAAGGCGGCAGTCTTGAAAACTGTTGTGCCGCAAGGTACCGTGGGTTCGAATCCTACTTCCTCCGCCAGCGCATCCAAGATCCAGCACTCGCTGGATCTTTTTTTGGAAATTGGGGATGGTGTGTCTCAAAAGGGGACATAAAATGAGACATTAAAATGAGACAGTTCCGAGCCCGACTTCCCTGCGGGTTCTCCGTTTATTTTGGGAAAGGGAGGACGGCGGATTTCCCCGTTATTGATATAGTCCAACTAGCCGATTCAAAATGGTCCAACATCTCGATTGAAAATAGTCCATTTCGCCGGTTAGTGTTATCATTAAGCCAAGGAGATGATGCTCTATGTCGCGTAGGACAAACAAAAAGCTTCCCGCCGATGGTTATCTTCCAAGGATTGCAGACGGCATGCTCGAGCAAGCACTACGGACTTCTGGAGCCGTAAGTATCCGGGGTCCAAAATGGTGTGGCAAGACTGCAACAGGCGAGCGGCAGTCCGCGAGTCAGGTTTACATGCAGGATCCCGACCGAAGTGCAACGCTACTCGCGCTTGCCGACAGCAAGCCCTCAGCCATTCTGGATGGCGAAGAGCCTAGGCTTATCGATGAATGGCAAATGGCCCCACAGCTTTGGGATGCCGTAAGGTTCGCCGTCGACAAAGGGCACGGTCGTGGAAGGTTTATCCTTACAGGGTCTTCGACTCCGCGTAAGCGTCCTGCACATTCTGGCATCGGGCGAATTGCGAGCTTAAACATGAGCACGATGACCTTGTTCGAATCTGGGGAATCAAACGGCACGGTATCGCTTGCGGGTCTATTTACGAATGGAGGCGAAGGACTGGGGAGCACTTGCGATTTGGATATAGACGATTATGCATTTGCCATCTGTCGGGGTGGTTGGCCCGAGGCAATTACCGAGCGGGATGACAGTAACTCGCTCCTGATGTCTGGCAATTACGTGCAACAGCTCTTGGAACGCGATATTGAGGAAATGGATGAAAAACCTCGTAACTCGACCTGGATGCGTGCACTGATTAGGTCGTATGCGCGCAATATTGCGACAGAGGCATCGGCAACAACGATTGCCGCCGATATGCAGGAGCATACGCCCTCAAGTGAGACTGTCGCTGACTACCTCAGTGCTTTGACGCGAGTATGCGTGATTGAGGATTTGGAAGCATGGAATCCGAGCCTTAGGTCGAAGACCGCGGTGCGCACAAGTCCAACGAGACACTTCTGTGACCCATCGATTGCCGCTGCGATACTTGGCGTGTCTCCTGTTGGCTTACTTGAGGACTTTGAGACCTTCGGGCTGCTGTTCGAATCTTTGTGTGTTCATGACCTGCGTGTGTATGCAAGTGCCTTGGGTGGCAATGTGTTCCATTATCGTGATAAAACAGGGCTAGAGGCCGATGCGGTTATCCATCTTCACGATGGTCGATGGGCACCTGTAGAAGTGAAGCTTGGCAATAGATTTATAGACGAAGCAGCGAAGCATCTATTGAAGTTGGCGGACAGGGTTGATCAGAAGCGCCAGGGCCCCCCTTCATTCCTTATGGTTCTTACTGCGACTCAAGCAGCTTACCGTCGGGATGACGGGGTTGTTGTGGCGCCGCTAGGGACCCTAGCACCTTAACATCCCACTTCCCACGAGAGCCCGCCTTTTCGGTGGGCTCTCCGTTACTTGTCTCAAGAGGGACGTTCCGCCCTGAGAGACCCCACTTCGTTGTTATCTGCGTTTCTTAACCTATCTTTCATACTCGAAAAAAATTTGAAATATAAAAGTTTATCGAGTAGACTGGATGTGGAGGTAACGATAATGATTATTGCAAGACCGCAGTACTTAAACAAGCTCAATAGGTATAAAGATAAAGACTTGATTAAGGTAATCACTGGTGTCAGACGATCGGGAAAATCGGTGTTGCTGTTTGATATTTTCTATAAGCACCTTATTAAGGACGGTGTAGATAAAGGTCACATTATTAGAATTAATCTGGAAAACGAAAAAGAAAAGTCTCTCCGTAACAGCACCAATTTGTTTAATGAAGTTGCCAAGAGGCGCAAGGACAAGAAGCGCCACTATGTTTTCATTGATGAAATCCAATACGTTGATGGCTTTGAAGACGTGGTAAACAGTCTTAAGAACAGTAATTGTGACGTCTATATCACGGGTTCAAATTCACATATGCTGTCTGGAGATATTTCAACCGCTCTGCGCGGAAGGAGTATAGAGATAAGAGTGCATCCTCTGTCTTTTGCGGAATATTTTGCCCATGTTAAAGGCGACAAAAGGGACGCATGGAATGACTATATGAAATACGGCGGCTTTCCTTTTGCTGCAACCGAAAAAGGTGAACAGGCAAAGATTGAATACCTAAACATGCTGGAGAACACCATAGCTACCAAAGACATTATCGATAGGCATAATCTTCGCCATCCCGAACTGTTTAATGCGGTATACAATTTCCTGTGCTCAAACATTGGCTCGTTGGTAAGTGCAAAGAAAATAGCAGACACGCTGAAGAGCAATGGCTATAAAACGTTAACCGCCGATACAGTTGGTAATTATCTGACATACCTCTGTGAATCCTTCTTGTTCTATAAAGTGTGTCGATACGACATCAAGGGGAAAGCATATTTGAAGACCTTGAATAAGTACTACATTTCGGACATGGGGCTTAGGAATGCGCATTTGAATTACAGACAAATAGAAGTTACTCATGTCTTGGAAAATATCGTGTATCTCGATTTAATACGAAGAGGCTATAGCGTTGACATTGGTAAGAACCGAGAGAAAGAAATCGATTTTATCGCTCGCGACAGTAACGACACCTATTACATCCAGGTTTCCTATCACATTACGGATGCAGAAGTGAAGGAGCGCGAGCTTAGTTCGTTTCGCAAAATAGACGATGGTTACAGAAAGATAGTCATAACAATGGACGACGACCCGTTCATACTGCTGGAGAACGGGTATAGAAAGCTGAATGCCATCGAATTTCTTTTAAATGAAAACGCATTAAATATAGGATGGTAGCGCGATACTCCTTTTTCGTATTCGCCTTTGCAGGCGCGATATAATTTCACCTATGACTGAAGAACAAGACATTGCATACATGCGCATGGCGATCGAGCAGGCCCAGCTGGCGGCAGCCGCGGGTGAAGTGCCCATTGGGGCCGTTGTGGTCTATGAACCGCACGACCCTGCCACGCGACGCGCCCTGGCGGACCCGCGTGTGGTGGCGGCGGCATACAACCGTCGGGAAAGCAATAAAAGCCCTTCGGCCCACGCGGAATTTCTGGCACTGGAAGCAGCGGCTGCGGAATTGGACGCCTGGCGCCTGACGGGTTGCACAGTTTACGTGACGCTGGAACCCTGCATTATGTGCGCGGGTCTTATGCACCAGGCGCGCGTGGACCGCTGTGTGTTCGGCGCCTACGACCCGAAAGCGGGCGCGCTGGGGTCCTTGTATACCATTCACGAAGACGAACGCCTGAACCACAATTTCAGCGTGCAGGGCGGGGTGCTGGAAAACGAATGTGCCCAGATTCTGCGCGATTTTTTTGCAACACGTCGCCAGGCGGCAGGCAGCGCTTCGGGCGCAGATGCCTGTTCGTGTTCGGCGCTTAGTTCGGCGCCTAAGGAGGCATAAATGCAAACGCTTAAGCTGGTGGCCCCTGCCAAGGTGAACCTGTTTTTGGGCATTGGCGCGCCCCGCGAAGACGGCTACCACAACGCAACCAGCGTTATGCATGCGCTGGCCCTGCACGACCGCCTGGACATGACTTTGGTGGAGGCGGGCGAAGACGTTACTTTGTTTGAACCGGGCGATCCTGCTCAGCCTCTGCGCCAAATACATGTGAAGGTGGAAGAAGGCGTTGGGCTTACGGTGGGTGCTCAGGTGGTGTGGAGCGCTGGGCTGGAAGCCACCCAGATTGCCGACGAAGACAACCTGGCGTGCAAGGCGGTCCATAAGCTGGCGGCCAAGGTGGGGCGCCGCGAAGACGAAACCATGCGCATTGTTATACAGAAGAAGATTCCGCACCAAACGGGCTTGGGTGGCGGTTCGGCCGACGCAGCTGCAGCACTGGTGGGTGCGGCTAGCTTGTGGGGTCTGACGCCTGACGACGACCGCGTGGAAGCGGTGGCGCGCGAACTGGGTGCCGATGTGGCGTTCTTCCTGCATGGGGGGTGCGCGGTTCTGGAAGGCACGGGCAACGAATTTGTGCGCAGCCTGCCGCCTTCGAAAAGCACGGTGGTAGTTATTAAGCCTGAAGGTGGTGTTTCGACCGCGGCAGCCTATGCGAAGTTCGACGAACTGGCACCCGAAGTGCCTTCTGACCTGCTACAACGCGTGCAGGACGCCCAGGCAGCCGCCGATATTCCCTTGTTCAACAATTTGGCGGTAGCGTCTGAATGCCTGCATGACGAACTGGCTGCCGTGCGTGAATTTGCGGCGGCACACCCCGGGGTTGAAGGTGTGCTGCTATGCGGTAGCGGGGCAGGTACCTTTGCGGTGTGCGAAAGCTACGAAGCGGGGCAAGCCCTTTCAGCGGCGGCCCAGGCGCGCGGCTGGTGGGCACGCTGCACGTCTTTCACATCGCTTGCTGCCAGCGTCCTTCCGTAAGTGGGAAAATGGGGTCGGAGGATTTTTCCCATTTTTGGGAAAAATCCTCCGACCCCATTTTCCCACTTACGCGCTTGCTTGCTGTTGCTTTTTATCTTCGATAGCTGCAATCACGATGTCGCCAATTACGTTGACGAGATTTTGCATAGTACCCAAGAACGCTTCAGCAAAAATGGCCGTGCACAAAAGTTCGTTTGTGCCTAAGTACATGGTCACAATCAGGATGCCAATAAGAATACTGCCAGGCTGGTTAGGCGCACCGTACGACAGAAGCAGAATGAGCAGCGCTATGCTCACAAAGCCCAGCGGCGAAGTTGCCGTATTGGTCATATACATAAGCACCATCGTAAAGTACATGATAATGAAGCAGTTGCCGTCAAGGTTGATCTGTGCCAAAACAGGCAGGTTGCGCTCGAGCGCCTGGCGGTTCATCTTCAGCGTTCTTGAGCAGAACCTGATATTGTAGGGAGCCGCGTCGATGGCCGAACCGATTTTCACGTTTTCGTGGATGAGCGGGAAAATGTCGCGCACGAAGGGGATAACTTTAATGCCTGCCGCGCGCAGTCTGATAGCGTACGCCGCAAACAGCAGCGACAGTGCCACGATTACCGCAACGCAAAAACCGAGCAGTTCAAGGACCGTCTTGTAGCCCGACGCAATGAGCATGTCCAGCACGGCGAAGAAGCAGAAGAAAGGAAGCACCGCAATAACAACGTGGAGCATACGAGAAAAGATGGTGTAGCACGCCATGAGCGTTTGCTGAAGGAAGTCGAAATGTTTGCCAGCAGAACACATGGCGTAGGTAGCTAGAAGCGCCACTACCATCAGCGGAACAGGGGAAATAGCCTCGAAAGGTTCAAAGATGCTTGGCGGAATAAGCTCGGTGATAATTTCGGCAAAACTTCGATCGACTAGAAGGGTAAATTCAGCCGCGATGCTCTGTGCCCGCGAAAACAGAAGGAAGGTGAGTATGGTCGAAACAAATGCAAGAATGATGGCCAAAACAGACGTGCCAAGCGTTCTTACCTGCAGGCGTCGCACACTGGAGTCTCTTTGCGCGGTAATGTAGGCGCTTGTGAGGTTGCGCAGAAGCGAAAAGAAGGTCATGGGCGCGCCAACCATAAGAGCTGCATTGGTGTAGAGCTTTTCGATAGGGAAGACATAGCCCGTGAGCAGGGCCGTTTGCCCTTGCGCGTCCATCGTGGCATGAATGTACGTGTAGCTAACAAAGGCGCAAAGCGTGGCTACGGCGCAGGCGATCAAGGACTTGTGCATGGCCCTTCTTACCGAAATGGTAATGGAGTTGTAGCCCATGCGATAACTGAAGTCCAGCTTGTCGTCGTGGCCCTTAAGAATTCTGTCTTCAAGAGAATCCGTGCCATCGGCGTACGGGGTGAACATGCGACCATCAAAGCCAATCCTGATGCCCAGGTCGCCCAGCTTATTTACGCCCGAAATGTCCAGAACCGTGTTTTCGTCCAGGCCCCAATCGACCAGCTTTTGCATAAGACTTTCGAAAACAAGTAAAGCTTCAGAAGCGGCTTGCTTACTAATGTCTTTGCGCGTGAGCATATTTTCGACAAAGGTGTAGGCATCGGCGAAGTTACCGTCTTGGATATGGAAGCTCTGCTCGTATTTTTTCACCGAAATCATAGGTAAACAATACCACGCGAAAGGGCATTTGTCTTGATTGTGGGCATTGTCCAAAAAGGCAACGTTCCGTCCCTGTGTCACGTTCCTTGATTACGTTCCTTGATCACATTACTTGATCACATTACTGCGTAGCGTCCTATCCTTGCGTAACGTATTAAACAGGTTTTTGGAACCCATTTTTCGCAAAGTTCATCCTTGGATGAACCAGGGGACAGGGGTATCGCCCCCTTGTCCCGTGTTCTGTCCCCCGTGTCCCGTTAGATTCTTCTGCGGGCGAGGCTGGCTCCTGCGGCGCCTAGTAGGGCAGCCACAAGAAGAACACCCAACAGCCCCGAAGCGTTGTCACTGGTCTTTGCGGTTGCACCCTTGACCTGCGCCGTGCTGGTCTCCGGTGCATTGTTTTTGCCCTGGTTAGCCTGGGAAGAACTGCCGTTGCCCTGTTCTTCGGCGGCTTTCCAGATAGCCTTGAAGGTATGGTCGCCGTTTACCGTGTACTTGTCCCCAGCGTTGTACTTAGAGCCTTCCCAATAGTCGAAGACATAGCCGTCCCTGGTGGGGGCGGGAAGGGTGATAACTGAACCCGCCTTGTACGCCACGGTAATGGTACCCTCTTGCCCGTCAAGCTTGCCGCCGTTCAGGACGTAGGTGATAGTGTACTGCGCGGCAGGCGTTAGGTCTGGGTCGGGACCAGGCTCAGGGTCGGGACCAGGCTCAGGGTCGGGACCAGGCTCAGGGTCGGGATCCGGACCAGGACCAGGGTCAGGGTCAGGATCGGGATCCGGACCAGGGTCGGGACCAACCTGTTTCCACAGTGCATTCACGGTCAAGTCCGACGTGACATTGCTGAAGTCGGTGTCCCAGCCGTCGAAGATGTAGCCATCGCGTGTTGGGTCCGCAGGTGGCGTTGCGGCCGTGCCCCTCTTCACCACTTCGGTCTTCAGCGTCTTGCCCTGTCCGTCGGTAAAGGTGACCGTAAACTCCTTGGGCGCGATCAGGACGCTGTCGACGTCATTGCCGTCGCTGTCAACAATCTCTCTTCCGTTTTCGCTGATCTTGCCGCCGTCGGGCTCCACGATCTCCAGCTTGTCGGCGATGCTCAGACCGCCATAGGCAACGATGGGCGTATAGCCGGCGGCCTTCACCGTGCCGTCGTTCACTTCGATCGCCCCGCTTGCCGCCAGGCCGATCGCGGACTCGATGTCGATGTCTCCTCCGGAAACCGTAATACTTTCGGCTTCAACACCGTGGTAGCCGCCCCGGATGGTGAAGTCACCATCCAGCTCAACGGCCCCCTTAGCCCGGATGCCATTTGCTTTTGAATCATCCTTGTCGTTCGTCAGGCTTACCTTGCCCTTGATGACAAGGGGCTCCTCCATGGTAGCATTGATGCCGGCAGTCCACCCCTGCGGATCCACATACATGTTCTCAATGGCCGGATCGTCCAGCGTCAGGGTGTTGGTGGCCGGGTCATAGGTGGCCTTACCGCCGTCGCCCAGAATGTCGTCTTTGTTGTCGTCGTTCACCGGCGTGTCGCCCACCCAAAGGTTGTACTTGCTGGGATAGGGTTTCCAAAGGGCGCGGACCGTCTCGTCCTGCCCGACATCCGTGTAGTTGCCGTCCCATCCGTCGAACAGCAGGCTTTCCCGCGTGGGGTCTGCGGGCGGTGTCGCTGAGCCGCCCAGCTCAACGGTCTCGGTCTTTAAGGTATTGCCCTGTCCGTCTTCGAAGGTGACGGTGAACACGTCGGTGGGCTCTTCGTCTTTCGGCGCGATGACGGCGTTTTTGGCAACCCCGCCTGTCGGATCAAGCACGGTCTTGGCCGCATAGAGGTCGTCGTCGGTTCTGCCGATATAGCCACCGGTAGGCCTATAAACTCCCAGATTATCGCTGATTGTGATGGAACTTGTGCCTATAAAAGCAAAGCTGTCGCTGTTGGATCTGACCGTACCATCTACGAAGTCGATGAAATGTGCGTAAACACCTGCCGGGCCGTCCAGCTTGACGTTGCCGCCTGCAAAGGTGAGCTTGCCGGCGCTAATGCTGTAGTAGTCGCCTTTGATGTTGAACACACCGTTGAGTTCCAGGTCGCCTGGGCTGGAATCATTCCTGACGTAGATCCCGATGGATTCGGGTCCTTCTGTGGGATTGATCAGACTTGCCTTGCCTTCGATGATCAACGTGTCGTCGAGCGCTGAGTAAATGCAGGCCGTCCATCCCTGCTCGCTCTTATACAGGTCCTTGATCATCGGGTCGTTGAGCGTCAGGAGCTTGCTGTAGGGATCGAAGGAGACCGTGCCGTCGCCGAGCACATCGTCCTTGTTGTCTTTCGTAACCTGAGTCGCTCCCACCCAGAGTGGGTAGGCGTCCTGTATGGGCGGTGCAGGGAACCGGACTTTCTTATAGCCGCTCAGATCTTGTTCGGTATCGCCGGCTTCGATGAGCGTTGCCTTCCCGGTGTCATCCACGTTTTTCCAGGCAAGACCGTCGATCTCGGTCTTCACGGCGCCGTTATATATGGCCTCTATTCCGCCAATGACAGTAACTGTACTGCCCTCTTTAATCGTTACAATGCCATCGTTAGTTTTTCCCACGTTAATGCCATAACCTTCACCTCATTTCGCCACTCACATTAATCTCACTGGCATTTATACCTCTACTTTCATTTTCTCCTCGACTAGAATGACCTCCAATGGCTTCCAGCTTGCCTGTTACATTGATAGTATTCGCATATAATCCGGAAGTATATCCGTAAGAACCACTGCCGGTATCACCACTGCCGCCTTTGGCAGTCAGTTTGCCATTTCCGGTAATAGTCAGATTACACTCCGGAGCAAAGATGCCAAAGCTATAAGTTCCCGTGCCGGATCCTTCGACCGTGCTGTCTGTCGGCACATTGATAGTCAATTCAGGCATAGCACAGCGAATTCCATAGTCGTAGGTAGTGGAGCCCTCGCTGTACGTTCCACTACCGAAGCTCGAGCCGTTCAACCGCAAGGTATTGGTTTCTACGTTGTAAAACCAGTTCTCGCCGCTGGTCGTCATGCTCGTCACCTGCGTGTCGCCGATCCAAAGCGGATATTCCTCGCCCTCCGGGAACTTGACCTTCTTGAATCTGCTGATGTCCTGTACTGCCTCGCTGGTTGTGATGATCGTCTCTCCCAGGGTGCCGTCCGTGTTCGTCCAGCCGGTGCCGACGATGGAGTTCTTTACATTTCCATCTATGGCTTCTAATCCACCGACAGCAGTGACCTCGCTGCCGCTTTTGATCACAACGTCGGCGGAGTAGGACCTGATTCCGAGACCACTGGCACCGGTTGCAGAAGCATTTACCGTTCCTCCATCAATCGTAATTACACCACTGTTGCTTTCGGCCAGGATTGCCCTAGCATCATTACCGGTCATGTCGACATTAACGGTACAATCCTCGATCGTCAGAGCATCATGGGCATAGATGCCGACACCATAATAGGCGTCAGAAGACGCATTCAATGTACCGCCTCCGGAAAACGTAAGAGCCCCACCGCGATCCCCTTCACTATAGATGCAGTGATCCACTCCGCTTATTGAGTTTTCAGAGCCAGACTGTAAGCTAATCGTTAAAGGATCGGCTCCATTGTAGTAAATACCATTGGTAAATATATCAACTTCGTGTCCGCTTGTTATAGTCGCGCCATTCAGCGTGAGGGTGGCAGGGGTCTCGCCTTTTGCCGGAGCAAAACTCACTTTGCCGTCGTTTACTGAATCACCCTTCAACACGTTGCCCATATTCTCGCTGGTCACCTGCACACCGTCTACCCAGAGCGGGTACTTGAACACCAGTTCAAACGTGTAGGGTTCGTCCACCGTGCCGAGGCCGCCGGTCAGCTTGATGCCGGCAACCGCGTTCACCGTCTTGCGACACGCTTCGAACAGAATGGGGCGCCAAGGGATATCCTTCTCGTTGAGAAGAGCCCCTTTTTCGATGAATTTCTGAACCTTTTCCGGATTCCGCCTCAGATACCTTCTCCACAGCGTAATCGCCTTGTTCATGACAACGTCGAGTTCGGCACCCGTCATTTGGAATGTCTGCGTCGCGAACGGCCGGTAGATCATCTCCCAGCGCATGATATAGAGCAGCAAGAATTCAATGTTCTGCGAAACTGGTCCGATCACATCTGACCTGCTTTCCAGATATTGGCGAACACGCCCGAAAAAAACTTCGTCGGTCTCTATTTCACCAGTCGAAGCGTCGGGCTTTCGCTCGGGCATGTCCTCGAACAAGATCCGAATGTTCTCGTAGAGTTGCTGCAATGTGATCTGCTTTTCATCGATGATCGCGATCAGCTTCTTGGGTAGGAAAACCTCGTGTTTTATCTCCTTGCCCGTAGGTGTC
>CAJOJB010000042.1 GCA_905234635.1 uncultured Eggerthellaceae bacterium
CGGTTGACCGCATACCCCGCAAAGGTACAGTCCCGTCCCAACGCTCTTTCGGCCACCCTTTCGTGCAATTGTTTTTCCACATGAATCTTTTAAATTCTTATCACGCCTCTCTTGGACACGCCACCATAAACCTTCATCTACGATTGCTTCAAAATTAGTGCCGCGAACATAATCGCCGTTCTCATCCCTTACAATCCATTCTCTCCAGTTACTGTCATAGGATTGGTGCTTACCATCGGCCCCAACTGGCGCATGGTACATATAGCCTGCATATTTTGGGTTTCTAAGGATTGTCGTAGTAGCATGCATTCCCCATTTCTTTTTAGGGGGCTTCTTTCCTGCTCTTCTGGCATCTATCACGCTCACTGGATCACTTTTTGGGAAGTCTGGTAGGGTTCCGTCGTCTTCGCCTCGTAACGCTCTTGTAATGGCGTTCATTGAAGCACCTTTGTCATATGCTTCATAAATTGCTTTAACAACTTCAGCTTCCTCTGGTATCACGTTATTTTGTCCATCGTATCCAAAACTGCGTTTCCCGCTTCTCATAATGCCTTGCTCTGCACGTGCCCTATAAGCTCTTTTTTGTCGTTCACTTTTTCGTGAAGACTCAAACTGGGCTGTAGCCGTTAGGATATGGGCAAGAAAAGTGGTGTCTGCACGTGTCAGGTCCTGCTCACCTCCAAGCTCTGTGGTACAAACGCAAAGTCCTAATCCTTTAAGCTCTTTAAGCATGTCTTCAAAGCCCGCCATATTGCGCGTTAGTCGGTCTAACTTCCAAGCGACAATTACATCAAATTTGCCTGCTTTGTAGTCTGCTATCATATTGTCGAATTCAGGGCGTTCTTTGGACTGCTTTTCAACTGTGCCATGAGCAGATATAGAGTTATCCTCATATATCTTGTAGATTTCATAGTCATAAAGCTGGCACAAATACTCGCAGTCTTCTCGCTGCCGCTTTACACCTGCACGTTCCTCTTTGGTGCCTTTCTTTTTATCCAAGCTTATCCTTGTATAAATAGCAGCTTTTTTTCTCTTAGCCATAAATTACGCCCCTGACTGAACTACATCATGTTTTAATATATAGCGAATTATATCATGATAGTCACGCCTACCAAGATGGCATATTCGGTCGTACCCTGCCCTTTGGTGCAGGCAAGCTTTGCGCGTAAACGATAATAATTTCGCCATATACCTGCTTGAACATCCTTTCTAAAACCCCGTCATTAATTCGAGCATGATAGGCCCCATGACCAGCAGCAACATGGAAGGCAAGATAAGTAAGCCAACGGGAAGCATCATTTTCACGGGAGCCTTCATAACCATTTCTTCAACGTGTGCTCTATGCGATTTGCGTGCCTCGTGGGCCAAGTCTTCAAGGTTTCCTGCCAAGGGCGACCCAAAGCGCATCGAACGCACAATACTTTCAACCATGCGTGAAAAAAGCACGGATTGATAACTGGCTACCAAGTTTCGAAGCGCCGCTTCACGTGTAAGCAAGCCGGTATGCCACATCTGCTGGGCGTTGTGCAATTCAGCACTCAGCTGGCTTGGGAAATTAGCGCAGTATAATTCAAGAGAACGTTCGAAAGAAAGACCTGCTCGCAGCCCCAAGCACATGACTTCTATCGCTTCCGAAAGGTGACGTTCAAGAGCCTGTGTGCGCTGGGCAACAACCGTTCTCAAGGCCCAGCCTAAACTTGCCCACCCAAGCAAAAAACCAAGACCAGCAGCCAAAAGCGCAAAACCAAAATTGAGCGCAAGACCAAGCATGCCGCAAACAACGGCACCAATACATGCATTACACAAACGCCACATGCGAGCACTGGACGGACGGACTTCACCCAAACCCGCTTGCCGCATCTGCTTGATAAGGCGGGCATCCTTATGGGTTGGATCTTGGGGCGCTGCTTTTGCTCTTTGCACACGTACCCTTTCTGCCTGTGCCCTTTCCACGTTTGCCCTTGCCCCTCCATGAACCAGGTCGTAATGCACAAGCTGCGCCAACAAACTGGTAGCAGCACCCTGACCAACGTCCTTTACAGAACTTAAACCCTGCCAGCTTTGTCGAAGGGCCTTATGGCGACGACTTTCCCTGCGGTAATCCAATACCGCCAGAAACGTGAACATGCCGCAAAAAAGCCCGCTTATCCATGCATATGTCGAATAAGCAACCGTCATATTAGCCAAGCTCCACATTCAGCAGACGACGCACGGCAACAATGCCTGCCACTTGCATGGAAATGGCCAGCACCAACATGGCCATGCCGGCACTACTTTCCAAAAAGGGCCGCAAAAAATCGCGAGATATCAGCATCATGGCAGCCATAAGCCCTATGGTTACACCCACTACTACCCGTGCGGAAAGCTTTCCCTGGGCCGTATGGACACGAAGGCTTTGGGCAAGCTCAAGTTCTTCTTTCAAGGATTCGCGCGTAGCATTGAGCACGTACTGCATACTGCCACCCGTTTGATGCTGAACAGCAAGGGCAACGGATACGAAAGACAGTTCCGGTATACCCCCATCATCGCGCATGCGCGCAAGCGCTTGCAGGGGCGACGCTCCTGCCTTCAGTAACCGCGCCGCATTCCCAAACAACAGGGCAAGTGGTCCGCGAATTTCCTGCTCGAGGTGCGAAAAGGTTTGCAGCAAGGTAAAACCCGCACCAAAACAACTACTCATAGCAGATAATGCATCGGGCAGGGCGTCCCGCATGTGTTGGGCATACAATTCCTGCTCTCGATCTGCCCAAGCACCCGCGAAAAAAACAAGCGATCCTGCAGCTAAAATACCAAGCGCAATTCGCTGGATAAGGGCTCCCATAACTATAAGCACACAACAAACAAGCACGAGAAACGAAACTACTCCCTGGGCCTGAGCAAGAATACCCTTTTGCTCCAGGGCCACGCACAAACGGTGGACATACCCTTGAACCGGGGGCCATGTAAGTAACTGTCGCACAAGCGGCATAAGGCTCGGAACACCAGCCTGAAGAATGCGAAGACGTGCCCCTGTCCCCAACCTTTGTTGAAGTCGTTGCGAACGTGAATAGGTAAACGCGCTGCCAAAGGCATACCATGCAACGAGGGATGCACCAATAAAAGCGCTTAAGCAGCTGGTGGCAATAAGCACGTTGCCTGCAACCATGTCTGCACCTCCTCGGCAGTAATAATCCCGTCTTCTTGCGCAAGCTGAAGCCAATACGGTGCCGCAAACCATTCGCCTGTCATGCTTTGGCTTTCGCGGATAAACAAAGGGGTAATGCGACATGCACGAGCTTCGTAGTCGAACTCTATTTCGCAGATATGGCTCACACATCGGCTTCCATCGCGGTGGCGGCTAATCTGTACAATAAGATCGAGCGCGCCGCCAATCTGAGCTTCTATGGCATCGAGCGGCAAGTCAGCTGCAAAGCGAACCATGGTCGCTAGACGCACCACGGCATCAGACGGCGAATTCGAATGGAGCGTGGTGAGCGAACCATCGTGGCCCGTATTCATGGCAGACAACATATCGAGCGCTTCTTCACCACGCACTTCACCCACAATGATGCGATCTGGTCTCATGCGCAACGAATTCTTAACGAGCTTGCGGATACTCACTTCGCCTTTGCCCTCGGCATTTTCACCACGTGCTTCCAAGCGCACCACATGAGGGTGGGACAAAAAGCGCAGCTCGGCAGAATCTTCTATGGTAAGGACCCGTTCTTCATGGCTTATTTCGCAAGAAAGCGCATTTAAGAGCGTTGTTTTACCCGATCCGGTCCCGCCAGAAACAGCGATATTTTTTCGCGCCAACACCGCCCACGTCAGCAGTTTTCGCATGCAAGTATCCAGAGTTCCCATTGCTTCGAGGTCGGCCAAGGAATACACACGCCGTGAAAACTTACGAATGGTAAGCACAGGACCGTCAGGTGAAATGGGTGGAATAACGGCATTCACCCGATGCCCTGACATAAGTCGAGCATCCACCATGGGCGACGATTCGTCTATGCGACGGCCAAGAGGACCCAAGATCCTATCGATGAGCGTACGTATTTCTTCGTCACCAGCAAAGGGTACAGGCAAGGCACAGTTTTTACCGTTGCGCTCAACATAGAATGAATGGATGCTGTTTACCATGATTTCCGTGACTTCGTCGTCGGCCAAATATGGCTCCAAAGGACCGAGGCCAAACACATCATGGATGAGCGCTTCGGCGAGAGCGCCAGGCGACTGACCATGGGTGGCAAGCCAGGGGCTTTCTTGAAAAAGCTGCTCGCAAGCATTTCGAATCTCGCTTTCGGCCTGCTTGGGATTCTCGCTCGCAAGATGCGCTAATTGTTGCGGAGGTAAGATAGACGCAACACGCTGCTTCAGCTCCTGAAAGTCATTATTGTTTTGTTTGCTTACCTGCCCAGTACCCGCCGCCTGGACGCGCTCCATTAAAGACATGCCGCCTTCTTTCTGCGCGACCCAATACGGAAGCGCTTACGCGAAGGCATGGCAACTATAGAGGCAGCTTCACCTTGTTGTTTAGGCAGAAGGTCTGCTAGTACGCGCGCAATGCTTTGACAAAGTGCGTTTCCTGAATCGATGAGTTCAAGCGGTGCTCCTGTACCAAGAAGCTCTTCAACGTCACGCCCACCTTCTGCAAGTTCAACCACATGAGCACCTTTAAGCGCACACGTTACGTCTATAGAAGAAAACAGTGACTGTCGCGAACACCTATTGAGCGCAAACACAATAGGCTGCGTTGCTATGCCACAGCGTGCGCAAAGCTGAAGTGCATGCTTACATGACCGAATTGATGAAGGGCGCTGGTCGATTAAGAACAGGGCATTGCTACCTGCTTCGAGCAAATGTAGGTGTAAGTCTGCCCAGGTGGGAGACGTATTTACCACAACCACATCAAAACGTTCACGGAGCCTACCAATAAGCTCGGGCATTTTTTGAGCAAGTTCTTCAGAACGTTCAAGATGTTTAGGCGCCGAAAGAATGGCTGGATGACGGCCTCCGCTTTCCAAGGCATCCAGGCGCGCCGGCGTGGAAACCGCTTCGTCTATAGGCAAAGTGTCTTCCCTACCCGTGAGGTATTGAACGTCGCCAAACTGGAGGTCCGCGTCAACAAGAGCCGTGCGATAGCCCTTACTCTGTGCAAGATAGGCAGCGATTACAGCTACGCTGCTCTTACCCACACCGCCACCGGCACCCAAAACTGAAAGGACATAACCACGTTCAACCTTTTGTGCAGTCGAGGCATAAGCTGCACGGTCCTTTCTTAAGCCTTCAATAGGCTCGATTCTGCAACGAGCTGCTTTTTCTTGACGGTAATGCTCGATAAACGTCTGCTTGTCCCATACTTCGTCAATCTGTGCAGCTTGTGCACGACTCAAAAGCGACCCATTCCCCTGAAAAGCCAGTAAGCACACCTTTTGTTCCTTGTTGTCTTGCTTCAAGGCCGCTGCAAGATTAATGGCGTCAACTTCGTCGCTTCCCGCAACCCAAATTTCGTCGGGTTGCGATTCAAGCACTTTGATGCGCGTTTCCGCAGCACCAGAAAACACCCGAAGCCAATCCTGTGAAACAAGCGCTTCCGCTTCCAACCCCAGACATTCTGGATACTGGATACTCGTTGAGTCTGCACAAAGCATCACACTTGACATACTAGTCACCTTCCCCTCGTGCAGGCAGCGTTAAATACAGATTTGCCGTCTGCGTTGTTGCTATTACTTCTTCCACTTGTTCAGGAGCAAGGGCCAAGGTCACCGAATAGCGACCAGACGTTAGTTCAGCCATGGCCGCAACCAACACATTGTTCGCCAAAAGTGCTGCCCCACTTGCCCCTGTTGCATACACGTCTACTATGTCGCCGGCGGCCACTGCCCCGCCCACAGCCTGAGCGCTTCCCAATTCGACGCCTAGAGCCTGGAGGCCTTTTGGCACGGCAACATATTCATTCGATTCAGCAAAGCGGGCATGGCTCAACACTTCTCCTGCAACAATAGAAGATGTTGCTTGCATGCCCGCAACTTCAGCCAGGCTGGTAATGGGTTCTTCGGGAAGCAAGTCCACAAGCCACAAGCGCGTGCTTGTATTCGCTGCATCTACCACTTCACCCGCCGCAATCGTGCGCGTTGCAACACACACTTCAACTTGATCGCCCCCATAGCGAGCAAGGGCTTCACTGCGCTGAGCTTCAACCTGGGCTTCAAGCTGGTTGGTATACATAAGGACCGAACCAGCGCAAAGAGCCCCACAAAGCAATGCGGCAATAACTGTGCTTCGTTTTTTCATTTATCACCTGCCTGACTGTTATGCATTTCATCTTGCCAGGCAAAGGTCTCAGGCGGCACATCCAAAAGGTCTCAAGAAAGTCTCAAATATATCCTCAGTAATATCGACAAAAGTTCAGCAAAAAGGTCTCAAAAAAGTCTCACGCCAGATCAGGGGGCACGTTTTTCAACAGGAGGACAAAATAAGGCCTTCCACAGTTCCTCCGCATTTTTCGCGTTAAAATGAAGTCATGCCTACACTTGAAGAAAAGCTTAAAGCCCTGCAGGAAACGCTACAGTCCTATGGAAAAGTTGCCGTAGCTTTTTCGGCTGGTGTCGATTCCACCTTTTTGTTGGCAGTTGCCCATGAAGTATTGAGAGAAAATGCACTTGCCATAACGGTTCAAAGCCCCGTGGTCCCTGCACGTGAACATGATGAAGCACTTAGTTTCTGCTCACAGCGGGGTATCCGCCACATTGTTTTTAGTGCCGACCAATTCAGCGTGGAAGGCTTTGCCGCAAACCCGCCCGACCGCTGCTATATCTGTAAGCGAAGCTTGTTTGAGAGCATCTGCAACAAAGCGCACAGTGAGGGCTTTAATGTTGTGGTCGATGGTTCAAACAACGACGATTTAAGCGACTACCGCCCTGGACACAAGGCACTACAAGAACTAAGTATTCAAAGCCCCTTGGTTGAATGCGGCTTTTCCAAACAAGACATTCGTGACGCGTCCGCAGCCATGGGGCTCTCAACCGCCACCAAGCAAAGTTTTGCCTGTTTGGCCACGCGCATTCCCTATGGCGAAACCATTACACCCGAAAAGCTTGCAAGGATTGACACAGCCGAACAAATCCTGCTTGATCTGGGGCTTTCGGTGGTACGTGTACGTCTTAATGGAAGCGAAGGGCGCATTGAAACCAAACCCGAAGACTTCGAACTCGTGCTTAAAAACCGCGAGCAAATCATAGCTGGGTTTGCCACCTGTGGTCTGGATTCCGCCACGCTCGACCTGCGCGGCTATCGCACAGGATCCATGAACGAAGGGCTCTAACCAAACGACACACGAGCGCCCTGGGGCGTGTCTTCGATGGTAAAGCCCAAGCCTACAAGACCGTCGCGCACAGCGTCCGCTTTCGCAAAGTCCTTAGCTGCGCGCGCTTCTGCACGAGCCGCTAACAAGGCATCAACTGCTTCTTGCTCGTTGTCGCCCGCAAAGCCCGCCAATTCGCGCGCCAAGTCGAGCACTTCTGCGGGGTAGGCAACTTCATCCTGCTCAGCACTGCCCACTTCCACGCCAAAGATTTGCATGAGCTCGCACACAAACACGCGCACTTCCTGCAGGAAAGGCACGTCAGAAACAGAAACTGTCTTATCGCCCAGTTCCGTGTTCATCTGATTCACAAAACCAAAGATAACACCCAGGCCACCTGCGGTATTGAAGTCGTCGTCCATGGTCACAACAAAGTCGTTACGCGTGTCGCGCACCAGGCCGGCCAGGCCGCCAGTCTCACCGCAAGCGTTGCCTTCACCTTCGCCCTCACCTTTAAAGGGCGACGCTATGTCCTGCGCATTTTCGCACGCCCAATCGATGCGCGCCACCAGGTTTTCAATGCGCTCCAAGGCAGCGCGGGCTTCGTCAAGGCGTTCGGGCGAAAACTCCATAGGGCTGCGGTAATGAGTTTGCACGCACAGCATGCGCAACACGTTCGCTGGCACTTCTTTTAGCACGTCGCGCAACAGCAAGAAGTTGCCCAGGCTCTTCGACATCTTTTCAGTTTCGCCTGTAGCTTCATTCTTAATTTGCAGCATGCCTGAATGCATCCAGTAATTCGCGAAGCCTTCTTCGTAGGCTGCGCAGCTCTGCGCCATTTCGTTTTCATGATGCGGGAAGCACAAGTCTGCGCCGCCCCCATGAATGTCGAAAGGCAAGCCCAAATACTTGCGCGACATGGCCGAACATTCAATATGCCAGCCCGGGCGCCCCTGGCCCCACGGCGAATCCCACGCAGGTTCGCCTGGCTTGGCCGCCTTCCACAGCGCAAAGTCCAAGGGGTCGCGCTTGCGGTCTTCCAAACCCTGTCCTTCCGCTCGCAATTCGCGATGCCCCGATTCCATTTCGTCCACATTACGCCCAGAAAGCGCGCCATAGTCGGCAAAGCTGCGCACCGCAAAGTACACGTCGCCTTCCGCAACGTATGCATGGCCGCGTTCGATAAGTGTTTGCACCAGTTCTATCATGGCGGGAATTTCTTCAGTCGCCTTGGGACGCACGTCGGGGTCTAGCACGCCCACCGCATGCATGTCTTCGATAAAGGCAGCTGTATAGTCTTGCGCCACTTCAGCGGCACTGCGCCCTTCTTCGTTTGCCTTGTTGATAATCTTGTCATCGACGTCGGTAATGTTCTGCACGAAAGTCACGTCGAAACCACGCCACTGCAGGTAGCGACGCACCACGTCAAACACGATAAAGGTGCGCGCGTTACCAATATGAATGTAGTTGTAAACAGTCGGCCCGCACACGTACATGCCAATCTTGCCCAATTCCCTGGACTCAAAGTCTTCCTTAGTGCGCGTGCGCGTGTTGTAAATTCGGATCATCGTTCTTGGTCTTTCCTGGTCTATTACAGTTTTTCTCGTCGTGCTTAGGCGTTCGCGGCCCTGCTTAATCTTTCCGTGCCAACAAGGCTATGGCCTGCGCAGAAATGCCTTCACCACGCCCTTCAAAGCCCAGATGCTCGGTTGTTGTGGCCTTTACTCCCACGTTCGTCGCGGGAATGCCCAAAGCCTGCGCCAAGTTCGTACGCATGGCTTCGCGGTGCGGGGTAAGCTTAGGCGCCTGAGCCATTACTACGCTATCTATGTCGCATATTTCAAAGCCCAGGTCGCGCACATGGCTTGCCACAGCGGCGAGCAGCTTCAAGGAATTGGCGTCCTTAAACGTGGGGTCGGTGTCGGGAAACAGTTTTCCAATGTCGCCTGCGCGGGCGGCACCTAGCACGGCGTCAGCCACGGCATGAGCCAACACGTCGGCATCGGAATGACCCAGTAAGCCCTTGTCATAGGGGATTTCTACCCCACCGATAATTAGCGCCCTGCCTTCAACTAAGGCATGAACGTCATAGCCAAGCCCTATGCGCGCACCGCTTATCGCATCTTGTCCCATATCTACCTTACCCCCAGGTGAAGCGTTCTGCGGAATGGATACACACCGCCCATTATTGTTCTTCTTTCATCACGCGGCGCACAACCGCAGCAAGCATTAAGTAGTCTTCCGGTACCGTAAGCTTAATGTTGTCGCGCTTGCCTTCCACTACCAGCACGCGCCCGCCCAAACGTTCAATGAGCGAAGAATCGTCGGTGCCCACAAAACCGTCGGACAAAGCACTTGCATGGGCACGGCGCAGAATGCCCGCGCGGAATACTTGCGGCGTTTGCGCGTTCCAGAACACGGTGCGGTCGGGCGTGCCGACGATAACGCCGTCTTCAACCACTTTCAGCGTGTCGATTGACGGGTGCGCCACCACGGCACCGTCGGCGTCGATGTTGCCCTTGAGCGTATTGATAGTATGGTCGATAAGCGCTGGTCGCACCAAGGGGCGCGCGCCGTCATGCACGACCACAAACTCAAAGGTGTCGGGCACGTATTCTAGACCCGAAAAAGAGCTTTCCTGGCGAATACTTCCTGCGGGCGCCATGGCAACGGGCGTTACAAAGGGGAACGGATCGATAGCCACCGCCAGGTATTCGTCCATACGTTCTTCTGGGCACACCACTACGATTAGGCCAATATCGCCCACCGCGTCGAAGGCTTCTGCTGCCCAGGTAAGCATGGGCTTGCCTGCAATTTCAACGAGCTGCTTGCCCCCGTCGCGCCCAAAACGTTCGCCCG
>CAJOJB010000043.1:0-35953 GCA_905234635.1 uncultured Eggerthellaceae bacterium
TATTGGCGTTGTGAGTGGACGCGCAACTCACCCCCAGGAAGCGTGCTATGACCGCGACTGGAATCGCCTGCCCTGTACTTATTATGGTCACCCCCGCATGGACGACGATGTGCCCAAACCTGCGCTGCTCGAAAAAGCCATCCTCATTGCCGAGACGCTTGCCGACGGTTTTCCCCATGTGCGTGTTGACCTCTATTTGCCGAGCGACAATACCGTGCGTTTTGGTGAAATGACCTTCACCACAGCCAGTGGCAACAGCAAGTGGGACCCACCTGAATACAATAGTTATTTCGGGAATCTTATTGACCTTACGCAGCTTCCTCGTTGGAAGGAGATGCATGGGGCAGTCGAGTAGGATAGAGCACACCACGCGAAATATCGTGTGGGGCTTTGCTTACCGCTTGGTTGCCTTGTTTGGCCCCTTTGTGGTGCGCAGCATTCTTATCTGGCGCCTAGGGGTTGACTACCTTGGACTCAGTAGTTTTTACGCTTCGCTTTTGCAGGTTCTTAACCTGGCTGAACTGGGCTTTTCTTCCGCTGTAGCCTTTGGTATGTACAGGCCTTTGGCGGAAGGCGACCAAGATCAAGTGGTGCGCTATGTTGCCTATCTTAAACGCGTGTATCGCGTGGTGGGTGCGGTTTTACTTGTTCTTGGTATCTGCATTGCACCCGTGCTGGGGCTTTTGGTAAAGGGGCCTTTGCCGAGCGATGTTAATATTCAGCTCGCCTTTTTCATTTACGTGATCAATACAGCGTTGGGTTATTTTCTGTTCGCGTATAAACAGACCCTGCTCATCGCCCTACAGCGCAAAGACCTTGTCGACAAGATCTATATGCTCGTAACGATTGGTGAGTGCACCCTGCAGTGCATCTTGCTTTTGCTGGCTCCGAATTTTTATACCTATGCACTTGTGCTGCCGCTTTCAACCTTGGTTGCAAATCTTGTTCTTTCGCGCGTTGCTGACCGCTTGGTGCCGCAGTATGCACTCCCGCAGCCTGGTAACAGCCAACTGGGAAGTGCCGAGCGTTCAGAAATGCGCAAACGTATTGCGGGACTTCTTATTCAAAAGACGAGCATGGTTACACGCGAATCCTTCGCAGGGGTGATGGTGACGGCCTTCGTGGGCCTGGCTGCAGTAGCATGCTTTACCAACTACTTTATGGTGGTAGGTGGCGTCCTTGGCTTACTTGCGACTATCTGCGTGTCCATGACAGCTTCAGTTGGAAATAGCGTGGCACTGGAAAGTCCCGAGAAAAACTTTGATGACCTACGTCTGTTTGTGTTCTTGTATGCACTTCTTTCCATTGTGTGTTCATCCATTATGTTGGCGCTTTACCAACCGTTTATGGCACTTTGGATGGGGAGTAGTTACGTGCTTCCGTTCGATATTGCCGTGCTTTTTACCCTCTACTTCTATGTGCGTACCATGGGTGACATGCGCACCGTGTACGTGGACGCGACTGGTATATGGTGGAAGTTGAGGTGGCGCGCTCTTGTTGAAGCAGTGGCAAATGTGGTGCTTTGCGTGGTGCTTGTGTATTTCTTCGACGTGCGCGGTGCTATAGCAGCCCTGCTTATCAGCCTTTTTGTGTGTAATTTCCTCTATGGGTCCCATTTGACTTTTGTACATTATTTTGGTCTTGACAAGGCTGGGCGCTACTACCTGGATAGCTTTCTTTACTTGGGGGTGGGCGTGGTGGTGTGCGCCACAAGCTTTGCGCTTGCTAGCTTGGTACCCGAAGGGGGAGTGATGTTGCTGCTGGCGCGTGGTTTGCTTGCTTTCGCGTGCTCAACCACCTTGGTTTTTGTTGTTTTTGCACGTACTCAGCGTTTTTCCATGGCGCGAATATTTGTCGAGCAACTCATTGTGCGCGATGGGTTGAATCGGGAGCCAGCATCCAGCCATAAAGCCAAGTAATCTACTGTTTTTTACCTGATAAAACGCGTTTTTCTCTAAGTGATTTCTGTGACTTAGGCACTTTTTTCCTTGTGTGTGTTCTGCTAATATTGCTCACTAGATGATTGTCTTATAGGCACTTCTTTTGTTGCTGCCATGCCTACTTGGACAAAGGGAGTAAAAATGAACCGTCTTGTTGGCATATCTGCTGTTTTGGCTTTGTCCCTCGCTTTGTGTACCGCTTGCTCTGCTGCACCAGATGCGTCGAGCTCGTCGGCTGAAAAACCTGACGCTTCAGCGAGCGCTGAGCTTGTCGCGAGCGCCAGCGCAGAATCGACTACCCCAAGCGCTCAGGCTGCCCCTGCTGCCAGCAGCGAAGCGGCTCCGGCCGCCAGCAGCGACGCCCCCAGCCGCACCAGCAGTGACGCAGCTAGCAGTGACGCTGTTAGCCGCGCCAGCAGCGACGCAGCTAGCAGTGATGGCGGCAGCAGCGACCGCGGCAGCAGTGACGCCGCTTCCTCCAATGCGGCTTCTTCTGGGCCTGTACTCAGCGGCCCTTCAGGTTTGGCTGAAATGAATGTGTCTATGAAATATATTTCTCTTGACGAAGTTCAAACTATTGCCGAGTCGGACGATAAGACAAAAGTCATTATTGACCTGCGCAAACCTGCCGATGCTCAGTCTGCCCATATCCAAGGGTCTATCTTTGCGCCCATGAATAAGGCGGTCGACAATAACAACTATGCCGACGCCATCGCCGAGCTTACGGGTGCGTTGCATGACGCTGTCGGTAACGAAGTGGGCGAGGGGAAGGACCTTATCCTCGTTTGCTACCAGGGCAAGAAGTATGCTCAGGCTGCAACCGATATTTTGAATGCGCTCGGGGCCGACATGGACCATGTCTACACCATGGAAGGTGGCATGAAGGCGTGGACTGAAGCGAACAAGCCCACGGTTTCAAAGTAGCTATCTGTCAATGCTTTTGTGTGCATGACTTTGCAAGAAGAACATATGCTTACGGTAATCCGCACGTATTTTAGCAGGTGCAGCGAAGCCGACTATGTCGAGGCTCTTTCGCCTGAGCTGTGGAGCTCTTTCGTATCTGCTGCTCCTGCCTATGTGCGCGCGGCGCTTGCTGAGTTCTTGCCATACGAAAGCTACCGGCACTTTTTCAATGTGGTGCTTACGCCAGGGATGCCGCATGCTCTGCCTCCCGTTGAATCGCTTTATAAAGACTGGGGCGGTCGCCAGGCGGGCTTGCAGCATGGTCAAGGCTTTTATTTGGGAGATTCCGCACGCGAAGTCACCAGGTTGTGTGCGGCTCTCGAAATAGACATACCTGAAGAGTATGCCGCCATACCCGATCATTTGGTGCTACTGCTTGAGCTCTTTGTGTTTTTGCGGACCAATGCCAGCGCTGAAGAAACGCGGGCGTTTGCCGCAAGCCATTTTGACTGGCTGGGCACCTATCGCAACTTGCTTGCCAAGCGCGTAGCCGCCGACGACGGCGAAGGCTTGAAAGAGGCGGGCATGTTTTATCAGCACTTAGTGGACTATATAGAGAGCATGGTTACAGACGAGCAAACGGCGCGAAGTGCATAGGTACCGCTTGAGCGAAAGAGGAGGTAAACCTGCATGGGCAGCAATGTGACAAGAAGGGGGTTTTTGCGCACGACCGCAGCAAGTGTTGCGCTTGCAAGCGCGGGTGCGGCGGGCCTCAGCGGAAGGTCCTGGCGAGCTAAAGCGTACGGCCAGCTTATGTAATGGCTGCACGAATAAATGTGGTCTTTGGATTAATACCAAGGACGGCGAGTTTGCCACGCTTGACGGCAACCCCGACAACGCGGAATCTGCGGGTACGCTTTGTGCGCGCGGTCATGGTTTTGCTCAGATGACTTATTCGGCAGACCGCCTAACCCAGCCTATGAAACGCATGGAAAACGGCGATTTCGAGCCTATCAGCTGGGAAAATGCGTACGCAGAAATAAGCGAAAAGCTTACTATGATTATTGCCGAGAACGGGCCAGAGTCCTTCGCGTTCATTCGTGATGGACGTCCAGCCATCGACTGGTATGCCCCTCGTTTTGTGGCGGCGCTTGGTTCTGCCAATCTGTATACGCACGGTGCATCGTGTAACCTTTCTTCGCAAAGCGCGTATCGTGCTACCATCGGTGGAGGTTTTTCAGCCGACATTGCCAACTCTAAGATGGTTATGTTCATCGGGCGCAGCTATGCAGACGGCATCACACCAAGTGCGGTAAAGGCGGTTGCGGACCTGTCCGAAAGTGGCAGCTGCAAGATTGTTATGGTCGATCCGCGCTACAACAACACCTGCAACTTCGCCGACCAATGGGTTCCCATTAAGCCAGGCACCGACCTCGCGCTTGTACTTGCCATGAGCCACGTGCTTATAAGCGAAGAACTCTACGACAAGGACTTCGTGCGCGACCACGTACTGGGCTTCTATGCTTTTAAGAAGGAAATTGAGCAATTTCCTCCTGAGTGGGCGAGCGAAATATGTGGCGTGCCCGCTGAAACCATTGCTACCCTTGCTCATGAAATGGCTGAAGCGGCTCCTGCTGCTGTTATCGAGCCATCTTGGCGTGCTGCATTCGGCTGCGCTCACCAGAACTCGTTTATGACGGGTCGCGCGGTTGCGGCATTTAACGCCCTGTTGGGTAACTATGGCAAGGAAGGCGGCGCTCTGCTTTCGTCATCTCCAAGCTTAGGTGAACTTCCTGCCGATAAATTCCCGAATCCGCCTGCGGCCCAAGTGGGGCGTGTTGGTAATGCTGAATACCCGCTGGCGGCACCTGGCATGGGCACCTGTTTAGCAGCGCTTCAAGCAGCTCTTGATGGCAAGATGAAGGCTATGTTCTTCTATCAGAGCAATGCTGCCAAGGGCTACGCCAACCCCAAGGTATGGGAAGAGGGTCTGGCCAACTGCGAACTTGTAGTCGACATTGACGTGCAAATGTCCGAAACAGCTCTTTTGGCTGATTACGTTTTGCCCGAATGCAGCTACCTCGAGCGTATGGAAGTAGTGACCCCTCACGGTGGGAAGCACAACACACTTACCCTGCGCGACAAGGCTATCGAGATAATTCATCCCGAAACGAAGCCTGTGAGCCAAATCTTCACAGAACTGTCTGCAGCTTTGGGTATTGGGCAGTACTTTGATTTCACTATTGAAGATCTTGTGGAAGCCCAGCTGGCCAGTGTGGGTGCAAGTCTGGACGAAATACGCGAAAAGGGTGTTATCGAACTTCCTTCAACCTTTGAATACGGTACGCCAAAGACCTTCGCAACGCCTTCGGGCAAAGTTGAATTCTTTAGTGTGACCGTCGGACGCGCAGGCTTAAGCCCCGTGATTACCTGGCAGGATCGCAAGGTGCACCCTGAAGAAGGGGAGTTCTACTTCGTGGGTGGCAAGCAGGCTGTACATAGCCACACCATGACCACAAGCCCTATAACCTAGGTCGTTTGTGGATGAATGCTTCCGACTGCGCGAACCTGGGCATTGCCGAGGGTGACACCGTCGAAATCTCATCTTCCGAATATACCGACACGACCGAAGTTCATGTGACTGAGCGTATTATGCCAGGTGTGGTCTTTATGCCTACGCACTATGGCACGTCGACACCTTATTACACAGAAGGCTATAACTATGGCATCTGCGTGCCTAATTTCCAGCCCTTCGATATGGAACCCGGCACGGGCGCAACCATGAGCCAGGAGTTCACGGTTTCGATTAAGAAAGTAGGTGCATAGGCTATGGCTCGCTATGGAATGCTTATTAATACGAAACGATGTGTGGGCTGTTATGCCTGCCGCGTGGCGTGCCAAAACAAGAACAGCCTTGCTCCCAAAGAAGGCTTCATTCACTTCGAGCAGCTTGAGACGGGCACGTTCCCCGAGGTTCGCTACGAAGCAATTCCTATGCAGTGCATGCATTGCGAAGACGCTCCCTGCCAGCATGTATGTCCCACGGGGGCAACCTATACCAACGCGGACGGCGTGGTACTGGTTGGAGCGGAAAAGTGCATAGGCTGCAAGTATTGCATGGTGGCCTGCCCCTATAGCGTGCGCATGGTTGAGCATGAAACGGGTATCGTGGAAAAGTGCCGTTTCTGCTGGAGCGACGAGATGGGCGAGCCTAACAATCCGTCCTGCGTGGCAACCTGTATTGCCCATGCGCGCATCTTCGGCGATTTGGACGATCCCGAGTCGGACGTTGCTCAGGCTATTGCCGAACTAGATGCACAGCCCATTGCGGGTGACTTGACCAAGACAAAGATTTTCTACGTGAGGTGATGGCGATGATTTGGGGACCAATGATTGCGATTTACCTGTTCTTGGCGGGTGCCGGTGCAGGTGCTTTCCTAACCGCTTCTTTGATTAGTTACAAGTATCCTACGGCGCACAAGATGCGCAAGTGGGGGCGCATTATCGTGCCTGTGCTTTTGGGTATAGGTTTGCTCATGCTTATGCTCGACGCTGAAGCGGGCCTGAAGAACCCCTTGCGTTTCTTCGGCCTAATCAATAATCCTGCGTCCGTGATGACCATCGGTGTATACATCATCTGCGTGTTCATGCCAATTTCTTTGATTGTGGCAGCACTTGAGCTATTCAACAAAAGTGTTCCGCGCGCCCTTGATATTGCAGGCGACATTGGCGCTGTGTGTTTAGCGGGCTATACGGGCTTTTTGCTGGGCGATTCGCTGGGTGTTCCTCTGTGGCACAACTCGGTCCTGCCAGCCCTGTTCATTATTTCGGCGCTCACGTCGGGAATGGCCATGGTGGCGCTTATCGGGATTTTTACCGAGGCAGAAGAGTATGAAAAGATGACGCTTCTTCGCCCCATTCACATGGTGCTTGCCGTGCTCGAGCTGCTCCTCATTATTGCCATGCTTGTTATTGCTTCGGGCAAAGGGGCTGCTGGCGCAGAATCGGTTGCCATGATTACTACGGGTTCGTTGGCCATTCCATTTTGGCTGGGTATTGTTACCATTGGGCTTCTTATGCCCTTGGTTATCGATGCGCTGGCTGCTCGCAAACCAAAGGTGGAAAAGGCACATACTGGCGTGGCCATAGACGAAGCTGTTGCTCAGTCGGGCGTGGTCGTTGGTGGTTTCATGCTGCGTTTTGTTGTGGTTATGGCGGGCGTGACTATGATACTGTTCTAGATTGACCGAAAGGTTACTCTTGGTAATAATTGTACAGATTTTGAATGGAATGATACCTGGGGAGGGATGAAAACGTATCCGTTCTAAAGTTAGTGGATTATAGGTTTACAAGAAAGGAAGGGACCTATATGAAGAAGATGAAATATCTAATTGCAATCATTTCGGTGTTTGCACTGGCCGCTTTGGCTGGCTGCGCTGGTGGTGGCACGGCTGCTTCCGCAAGCGCCTCCGCTGACGCTGCTGCAAGCGCTTCTGCTTCCGCAGATGCTGATGCTTCCGCAGATGCTGATGCTTCCGCAGATGCTGATGCTTCCGCAGATGCTGATGCTTCCGCAAGCGCCTCCGCTGACGCTGCCGCAAGCGCTTCTGCTGAGGATGGCAACGTTAAGGTCATCAACGCCGTAATGGACTACTGGGACAACTTCCCGGCCGAAGGTAACAACCAGCTTTCTGCTGACAAGATCTTCGAGAAGATGGATGCTGGCGAGGACATCTACCTGCTCGACATCCGTTCTCCTGAAGACTATGCCGAAGGTCACCTGAAGGGTGCCGTGAACATTCCTTATGGCCAGCTGGGTGCTAACCTGGAAGCTATTCCTGATGACAAAGACATCTGGATCAACTGCTACTCAGGTCAGACTTCTTCTCAGGCAACCGTTCTGCTGACTGTTGCTGGCAAGAAGGCTCACAACATCCTGAATGGTTGGAACCGTGGCATTTCCAAGGCTGAAGGTTACGAGAACTACATCGACACCGAAGAAGCTAAGTTCGAAGGCACCTATGAGGTTGATGCTGACATCAAGGCTGCTATCGAACAATACTTCGCAAGCGATGACAAGCCCTTCAACGTCGAACCTGCCGATTTGAAGGCTGCTATCGACGGCGGCACGGCCGACCAGTACACCATCGTGTCTGTGCGCTCTGCTGCTGACTTCGCTGGTGAAGGCGATGCCAGCAAGTCTGCCCAGGGCCACATCCCCGGTGCCATGAACATTCCGTTTGGCAAGGGCATGAACACCTCCTTTGCCCAGATCCCCGACACCAAGCAGGTTATCGTGTACTGCTACTCGGGCCAGACCGCTTCCCAGGTTATCGCTTCCCTGCGCCTTCTGGGTTATGACGCCTGGAACCTCAACAGCGGCATGGGCAAGGCTCCTGAGGGCGAATCCGAGGGCTCTGGTTGGTTGAGCGTCGAGGGCGCTGCTGACATGCTCGAAGCTGACGTTGCAAAAGCTGCTTAAATCTTAAGCTACCCTCCCAATGGAAAGACTCGGGCTTAGTTCCGGGTCTTTCTTTTTGAACGTTTAGTGCTGCAAGAAACCGTCCTGTGAGTGTACAATACTGCGCCATCTCAAGCTTCATTTATAATGCCTTCCATGAAACGTTTACCTCTTACATTGTGTCTGTGCATGTTTTGCGTAGGTATTCTTCTTACGTCTTGCGCAGCCGAGTCCCTTGAAAAGATCCAGGACAACTTGGGTTTTCTTGAGGCAGAAGACGGCGAACTGGTCTTGCTTCTTAATACTGAGATTGATCTGACCACCGTACGCGCAAGCACCCATGATGTCATGGTGGAGGAAGCGCAGGAGCAGCTTCGTTCTTTCCATAAGCTTATTGATTCCCACCATGCCTACACTGACGCGGATGGGCAAACCGTTATAAATATGAAATACCTTAACGACCACTTTGGTGAAGGACCCGTAGAAGTTGACGATGTCTTACTTGGGTGTTTGGAAGAGGCCATCGACATGGCTGAGCTTACGCAGGGTTATTTCAATCCCACAGTTGGTTTGCTCGCGGATGTCTATGAGGGGCGCTTTGAACATGTAGGAAAAGTGCAGGAAAGCCCCACGCCAGCAGCAATAGAGGCGGCACGCGCAACGGTAGTGCCCTATGCGCAGTTGCGCGACCACATTGTCATAGACTGGAATGCACACACGGTTGACTTGCGACCCTATAAGGGCCAGGCATTTCGCGTGAGTCTTGGGGGTATTGGGAAGGGTTATGCACTTTCTCAATTGGGTTTTTCGCATGACACCTCGTATTTAGTGAGTGCAGGGGCTTCAAGTATGCGTGCTCATGTGGCACCCGACGAAGAGGGTGTTAGCTGGACGATAGGTTCTCATGTGCCTGATTCCACCGATATCCTGTTTGCTTTTCGTCTTGATGACGGCTCTGTTTCTACTTCGGGCGATGACGAAAACTACTATCTGCTTGAAGATGGCACGCGTGTGCATCATATTCTTAATCCCTTTACGGGCGCGAGCGAAAACTATTGGCGCAATGTGGTGCTTGTAGGGGACGACGCAGGTGTACTTGATGCCCTTTCAACGGCACTTTTTAATCTTGAAGATGAACAAGTTATTAAGGAACTGATAAGCGCTGTCGAGCAAAGCTATGATATGACTATCGACTATTGTTTCGTAGCCGAAGAAGAAGCAGGCACCTTCGAGCTGCGCGGGAGCCAAGGCTTTTTCGACCGCCTTCTGCCAGAATACGTAAGCGACAAGTTAAACCCACGCATGTATATCATGGACGAAGAAGGCGAATGAGACATGAATGAAGAAGGGGAATAAAACATGGCCGTACATGTTATTAATGAAGCAAATCGCTGTCTCCAGTGCAAAAAGCCCAGCTGTGTTGAGGGCTGCCCCGTGCATACGCCCATTCCTTTGATTATTGAAGAGTTTAAACAGCATAAGCTCATGGAAGCGGGGGCACAGTTGTTTGCAAACAATCCGCTTTCGCTCGTGTGTGCCATTGTGTGCGACCATGAAGCCCAGTGTTCGGGGCATTGTGTCCTGGCGAAAAAGGACGCACCCATTTCCTTCTTTAGTATTGAGCGTTTTATTTCCGATGCATTCCTTGACCGCATGCGTCCGTGCGTGGCTCAGCGCAAGGGGAAAAAAGCGGCGGTCATTGGAGCGGGGCCTTCTGGTATGACGGTTGCCCTGGTGTTGGCCCAGGCTGGCTATGACATTACTGTGTTCGACGATAATAGCCATGTGGGCGGCATGCTTTATTATGGCATTCCTGAATTCCGTCTTTCGAAGAGCGTGTTGGCACGCTACCGCAAGGTTATGGATGCGTTTGGCATTCAATTCCGTCCGAATACCGTGCTTGGTGAAGCCTTGAACATAGAAGACTTGTTCCGCGACGGCTACGAGGCCATTTTTGTGGGTACGGGTGTGTGGCGCCCTAAGAACCTGGGAATTGAAGGTGAAAGCCTGGCCAATGTGCATTTTGGTATTTCGTATTTGGCCAACCCCGACGCCTATGCGCTGGGAGAAAAGGTGGCCATTATCGGCATGGGCAATGTGGCTATGGACGTGGCGCGTACGGCTTTGCGGCATGGAGCCTTGGAAGTTACTTTATATGGGCGGTCCAAGCGCGTGGCAGCCAGTGAAAATGAAGTGGCCTATGCCAAGTTGGACGGGGCCGAGTTTGTGCATGGTATGGCAATCGAAAAGGTATTGCCAGAAGGCCCCGTGTTCAAGGTGGCTATCTTTGACGAAGACGACAACGTGGTGGGTTACGAAGAAGATCCTGTTTGTATTCAGGCAGACTCAACCATTTTAGCGGTGAGCCAGGGACCGAAAAATAAGCTCATAAATTCGTCGCGATGCCTGGAAGGCGACAATCGTGGGTTGTTGGTTACCGACGAAAACTGCATGACTACCTGCGCAGGCGTGTTTGCGGCAGGGGACGTAGTGCACGGGTCGAATGCTGCGGTGGATGAAGCAAAGCGAGCTGCTGCAGCCATGATTAAGTTCATGGAACGCTAGGGAACGGCCCGCCCCGCTAGGGGACGGTACCCCTGTCCCAAACGCTAGGGGACGGTACCTCTGTCCCATAGGGGACGGTACCTCTGTCCCATAGGGGACGGTACCCCTGTCCCAAACGCTAGGGGACGGTACCCCTGTCCCACATTTATACCTTGGGTAGAGCGCCGTCGTTGCGTCGCGCACTGTTGTTCCTCAGGTTGCTTGACAACACACGCTTAACTCATTACACTAACATATGAGCATATGTTCAGATGTTAGGAGAACTATGAGCAAGCATAATCACGAGCAGACAACGGACTTCGCCGACCTGCTGGTACCCGACGAGGAAATGCTTTACGACCTGGCGGACCTGTTTAAGGTTTTTGCCGACACCACCCGCATCAAGATTCTCTATTCGCTTATGGAACAGGAACTGCCTGTCGCGGCTATTTCGGAAGCGGTGGGGGTTTCCCAAAGCGCCGTGTCGCACCAACTGCGTAGCCTCAAACAGGCACACTTGGTGAAATTCCGCAAAGAAGGAAAGCAGATCATTTACTCCCTTTCTGACGACCACGTCTACACCATGCTCAGCCAAGGTCTTACCCATATCTGTGAATAGCGTGGCTCTTTGCCACTGTTTAAGCCAAAAGGAGATGAAAACCATGCGTAAGGCGATGAAACTCGAAGGTGAAATCTGCGCGAATTGTGCGGCCAAGGTTCAGGCGGCGGTAGAAAAGCTACCTGGCGTAAACGAAGCAAGCGTGAATGCCATGACCTACAAGTTCACGCTCGATGCCGAAGACGATGCTTTTGATGCTGCCCTCGAGCAGTCCATCAAGATCTTTGCTGATATTGAACCAGATTGCGAGGTTGTGGCATAAAGGGTTATAGGTCCATTTCGCCGAGCGCTTCCGCTGTTCGGCGAAACCATTCACTGGATGGTTTCGCCTCATGCGCTCTTGCTTGACGCTCGTTCATTTAGTTAAGTGCAATTTTCGGCAACAGCGAAAATTGCGGTATTTGAACTCACGACATCGGCTCAACGGACCTATAACCCTTTAGGTTCATCTGGATTATGAACAAGAAGCAAAAAAAGAAACGAAATCGCATTTTGGTGGCGCTTGCCATTTTTTTGGTTTTCGAAGCCATGGAACTAGCTGGTGTCTTTGATGCCTTGCCTGGTGGCTTGTGGCTTGAATTCGGCGCCTTCCTTATTCCGTATCTTATTGCGGGCTACGACGTGCTTGCTAAAGCCTGGCACGGCATTACGCACAAGCAGCCCTTCGACGAAAACCTGCTTATGAGCATTGCGACCATCGGTGCTTTTGCGCTGGTATTTTTCCCCGAAGCGGAACCGCATATGGCCGAAGGCGCAGCGGTTATGCTGTTTTACCAGGTAGGGGAGTTGTTTGAAAGCTATGCTGTGGGCAAGACGCGCCGCAGTATTGCAGACATGATGGATATTGCGCCCGACTTCGCCACTATTGAAGAAGGCGGGCAGTTGGCACAGGTAGACCCTGCAAGCGTGGCGGTGGGAAGTGCCATAGTGGTCAAGCCAGGGGAGCGCGTGCCCCTCGATGGGGTTGTTGTGCAAGGTTCAAGCCAGCTAGACACTTCGGCTCTGACGGGTGAGTCCGTGCCCCGCGTGGTGGAAGTGGGTGCGCAAGTAGCCAGTGGTTGCGTGAATATGACCGGCGTACTAAACATACGAACGACTAAGGCCTATGGCGAATCTACCGTTCAGCGCATTTTGGACCTGGTTGAAAATGCGAGCGAAAAGAAGGCCCGCACCGAAAACTTCATCACCCGCTTTGCGCGCTACTACACTCCCATTGTGGTGGGTTTGGCAGTTCTTATTGCTGTCGTAAGCCCTTTGTTGTTGGGGCAGAGCTGGTCAAGCAGCGTTCAGGCAGCCCTTGTCTTTTTGGTGGTAAGTTGCCCCTGCGCCCTGGTTATCAGCGTGCCCTTGTCTTTCTTTGGGGGCATAGGCGCGGCAAGCCGCAAGGGCATTTTAGTAAAGGGATCGAGCTATCTGGAATCGCTTGCCCAGGTGGACACGATTGCCTTCGACAAAACGGGCACCCTCACAAGCGGAAGCTTCAATGTGGTGGCCGTGCATCCTGAATCGGGCGTGGACGCTAACACTTTGCTGTCTTATGCGGCCCACGCTGAAAACTTTTCAGGCCATCCCATTGCTGCTTCAGTGCGCGCTGCCTATGCGGGCGAAATTGATTCTGACCTTATTGACGACGTGCAAGAAGTTGGCGGGGAAGGTGTGCGGGCGCGCGTGGACGGGCACAATGTGCTCGTGGGTAACGACAAACTCATGCGGGGTGCCGGTATAGCGGCGGACTCGTGTTCTGTTGTGGGGACCATGCTTCACGTGGCGCTTGATGATAGCTATATGGGGCATATTGTTATTGCTGACGTTTTGAAGGACGACGCAGTTGAGACAATTTCCTCTTTGCGTTCGGCGGGAGTGAAGCGCATTGTCATGCTCACGGGCGACCGCAAAGAAGTGGCGGCTGCGGTGGCCAATGAACTAGGCTTAGATGAATACCATGCCCAGTGTTTGCCCGCCGACAAAGTTGCCCATGTCGAAGGCTTGCTTACTCAGGCGGGTGATCGCGGAAAGGTGGCCTTTGTGGGCGACGGCATTAACGACGCCCCGGTGCTTATGCGTGCCGATGTGGGCATTGCTATGGGTGCTCTTGGGTCCGACGCCGCCATTGAAGCCGCCGACGTGGTGCTTATGGACGACAAACCCGCCAACATCGCCAAAGCCATCGGTATTGCGCGCAAAACTATGCACATCGTTCGTCAAAACATCGTCTTTGCTATAGGCGTAAAGGTGCTCATCATGATTCTGGCCCTGCCGTTTATTGGTATTGCTAATATGTGGCTGGCCGTTTTTGGTGACGTGGGTGTAGCGTGCCTTGCTATTCTCAATGCCATGCGTACCCTTCGCGTATAGTGGTAATTTGGGAAATTGGGGTCGGAGGATTTTGTCCCAAAAATGGGAAAAATCCTCCGACCCCATTTTCCCAAAAAACGCTGCTTGTGCTATTGTTTTCCAGTTACCAATGAAGGAGTAATACATGAACATTGTTTGTCTTGACCTTGAAGGCGTGCTTGTCCCAGAAATCTGGATTGAGTTCGCCGAAGCCGTGGGTATCCCCGAACTGAAGCGCACCACGCGCGACGAACCCGACTACGACAAACTTATGGCTTGGCGCCTGGATATCTTGCGTGAAAACAATTTGGGCCTGAAAGAAATTCAGGACACTATTGCCACCATCGATCCTCTGCCTGGTGCGAAGGAATTCCTCGACATCTTGCGCTCAGAAACCCAGGTCATCATCGTTTCCGACACCTTCACTCAGTTTGCGCAGCCGCTTATGAAAAAGCTGGGCTGGCCCACGCTGTTCTGCAACGAACTAGAGGTTGGCGAAAATGGCGAAATCATCGGCTGGCTTATGCGCTGCTGCAATAGTAAATACACCACGGTTAAGGCACTGCATCAGGCTTGTTTCGAAACCATCGCTGCGGGCGACAGCTTCAACGACCTGGAAATGATCCGCGCAGGCAAGGAGGGCTTCCTGTTCCGCACTACCGACGCTATCAAGGCTGCGAACCCCGACCTGCAAGCCTTCGAAGAATACGACGACCTTTTGGCTGCCATACGCGCGGCACTTTAGACCCCGAAAAGAAGCGTACGCCCTATGGAACAGCTCGACTTACAGGCTCTTCTGAAAAAATCGTACGAGATTTGCGACGCCCTTACGCGCGCCAACGTGGGAAATGTGGCCACAGAAAAGCGCCAGCTTCGGATTATGCTGCGCAACGAACTGGCCTTGTTTGGCGCCTACATTACTAACAGCGATAAGACCATTACCGAAGAAGAAGCGGAATTCATTCGTACCACGCTCGATTTTCCGGTAAATGCCCAGATTATCGAAGATATTCACAACAAGCGCGGCATGGCCGAAAAGGACCCCGAAGGCTATCCGCCGTCGCTGAAGTATGCCATGCTATCCGACGCGGGCAACAAGCTAGATCCCGACCCCTTCAGGGGCCAGGCGTCCATGTACTTCTACGACACGTTCAAGCTGTTCGGCCAGCATGTGCTTGCACTGTATGCGCCTGCAGCCCCCGAATCCGAAGTGCAGCGCTACACCGAATACCTGCAGCGCATGGAAGACGCACTCAATGAATACTGCGTGTGGCGTCCTGTTACGCAGCGTTCCTATAAGGTGGCCGAGCTGACACTTCAGACGCAGTCGGTTGAAGAACGCGAGGCAGAACTGGAAGAATTGCTAGAAGAATTGTCTTCGCTTGTGGGCTTGGAAGGTGTAAAACACCAGGTCAACATTATGGTGAATTTAATCAAGGTCCAGCAAATGCGTGACGACTTGGAAATGAAATCAACCGATATTTCCAAGCACATGGCATTCTTGGGTAACCCCGGCACGGGTAAAACGACCGTAGCGCGCCTGCTTGCCGATATCTATCGGTGCATGGGCGTGCTGCGCAAGGGTCAGCTCGTTGAAGTCGACCGTTCGGGTTTGGTGCGTGGTTATGTGGGCCAGACCGCTGCACGTACGGCTGAAGTTATCGACGAAGCCATGGGCGGCCTGCTTTTCGTCGACGAAGCGTACGCACTCACCGTGAAGAAAGGCGACAACGACTTTGGCCAGGAATCGGTGGACACCCTGCTCAAGGCCATGGAAGATCATCGCGACGACTTCGTGGTCATAGTGGCGGGTTACACCAACCTTATGGAACAGTTCTTGGATTCTAATCCGGGCCTGCGTTCGCGCTTTGCCAACCTTATCTATTTCGACGACTATACGGCCGAAGAGCTTTACGAAATTTTGCTTCAAAACCTAGAAAAGCGTGAATACCACCTAACCACCGAGGCGGCAGTCGAAGCGCGTGAACTCATTAAGAAGCGCGTGGCAAATAAGCCCGAAAACTTTGCCAATGCCCGTGACGTGCGCAACTTCTTAGAACGTGCTATTGCCAATCACGCCCTGCGTGTTGCGCCCCTGAAGGACGCACCGGGTAACAAGGAGCTTCTGAGCACTATCGAGCTTGTCGACCTCGAAGACTGGGAATAACCCTTCGTCCCATTTCCCAAGTTGTAAAAACTAAAGGCTGCGGGTGAGGTAGAGCCCGTTGTCGGTAAAATCCAGATTGCGGTAGTAATTACGCGTACCGACTGCACTTATAACGTTCATTTTTTCATAACCCGCTTCACGAGCAATTTTGCAAGCCCGTTCGACCAGTGCGCGGCCAAGCCCTTGGTGTTGCGCGCCCGTCGTGGGGGCGTGAAGACGCGCGGCAGCACCGTAAACGTGGACTTCGCGAATCATGGCTTCCGTAGGTCTAACAGGAAGTGTTTCTGCATGGGCTTGCATCCAGTCTGCGTGGGGGAGGGACAAGCGCAAGAAGCCAGCAATACGGTTTTCTACGGCTGCATCCGGTTCGGCGGGAGCAACCCATTGCAAGAAGACTTCGCGGGTATTAGATGTGTCGTAGCTTTCCTCAATCATTTCAAGTTTGTCGGCGCTGGTTTCGGAAGTGGCAATTTCGCGCATACGAATTTCTTGAACAGGCGACGCCCCTTCGGCAACCAGTGTTTCAACGCGCTGCTCCACCATTTGGCGGAGGTTGGGTTTTTTGTTGCCAGCCGCAATGTCATCGCTTGAAAGCGTGTGAGCAGGTGTAATAAGCACGTCGGCTGCAAGCAGGTCAACCAGTGTGTCTTCGGTGTAAGGCTGCCAGCTGCCGCTTTCGAAGAGCTTCACCAGCCCCGTGTCTTCAATGAGCACGCAGGGATAGAGCTTCACTTCGTCGGGCGCGATGGCGGCATCGTGCACGAAGTTTTGGTAGTCGTCCTTGTCGCCTTCAGGGGTGACACCAGGCAGGTTTGCCATGAAGTGCGCATGGCTTTTGAAACCGAAGGCACGCGCCAGTTCAAAGGCTTCACGAACGCGCGCGAGCGGGGTGGGGCGCTGGCACGTTGCGGCAACCGTTTCATTGAGTGTTTGCACACCCATTTGGAGTTTCGTACAGCCTAAGTCGCGCAGCAGTCTTAAGCTTTCAGGCGTAATAGAATCGGGGCGCGTTTCGACCACCAGGCCCACCACGCGATGGGCGGCATCTTCATTGGCAAGCTGCACTTCGTGTAGCTGGTCGAGGTTTCCTCCCTGAAGTGTTTCCAGGCTTTCCCAGGGTGAACCTGGGCCATAGAGAGCATTGACTGCTTCGTTGTAGGTAGCGCTTCCATCCTTTATGCGCTGCTGCCATGCCTGTGTTTGCGCCACAAGCGTTTCTTCTTCGTACGTAATACCCGCATTGGCATACATCGCAGCCCGCTTATGGGAATTTAGGGACGGAGGATTTTTCCCATTTGGGAATTTGGGGTCGGAGGATTTTTCCCAAAAATGGGAATTTGGGGACGGAGGATTTTTCCCATTTTTCCCAGAAGCGAATACATCTCCGACGCCGCCAGTGCTTTCACCTGCATCGTTCAGTGCGCGGAATAGTTCGCTTACAAACCACATTTGGTAGGCAGCCGAATAGTCCGTAAAACTACCACCCAGAATAATGAGTTCGACTTTGTCGGTTGCGTGGCCCATGGCCTCCAGCGCAGTTAACCTACTTGCCACTTGCAGGTAGGAGTCGAAGTAATTGCGTTCCGCCCGCTGGCATGCAGGTTCGGCATGGAGGTAGCTCTTGGGCATGCGCACGTCGTTGGGACAATAGATGCAGTTGCCCGCGCAGGCGTGCGGCTTAGTAATAACGGTAATGGTGGCCACCCCCGATGCCGTGCGACGCGGTTTCATCTGAATAGCGGCCAGCAAGGCGCGTTCTTCTTCACCCGACAAATTCCAGCTTTCCCATAACGCAGGATCGTCCTGCTTCACCTGAAGGTAGTAAGGCGCCAGTTGCTTCTTAGCGAAATGTTTTACCGGCTCCCGGAAGCGCTTGTTGTGCACCGCGATAATGCGGTCAACTTTGCGTGCGCTTAAGGTGCCCGCGTCTTTCAGTTCGGCAATTATGTCAGCCATCAATTCTTGCATAGTAAAAGTATAGCCGCGCGGCCCTTACAGCTTGTTGTCAATTACGGGCTTTCGCAGGTATTCAGGTACAATTTTCACATGGACAGAATTACTGCTGAAATATTGTGCAAGATTACCGACGACTTTTATGCCGCGCAGGCGCAGTCCTTTTCTGCGACCCGCCAAGCCCCCTGGGAAGGCTGGGAGCGCGTGCTGGACGAAGTTGGCTTGCACCCTGCAACGGCTGCTTCGCTCGAGCAGGGCTTGTTCCGCAATGCGGCCGTTCCCTTTACCGCCCTTGATGTGGGCGCGGGCAACCTGCGCTTCTTCAAATACTTGCGCGAGCAGCTTCCCGCTGAATGGCAGTTGGACCTTTATGCGGTCGACAATTGCGAAGCCATGCTGCCCGACGAAGAAGCGCTTGCCAACGAAATGCCCTACGTGCGTTTTGAAAAGGTGGATGTGCTCCAGCGCCTCATTCATGGGGCCGACCTGGCGGAAGCCATCGAAGCTCCTGCATGCAGTTTGGTGACCAGCTTTGGTCTTATGCACCACGTGCCTGGCGTGGCGTTACGTGCAGACCTACTTGACGCCCTTGTGCGGATGACGGCCCCTGGTGGTTATGTGGCAGTTAGTTTTTGGCAGTTCATGCAAAATGGAGACCTAGCGGCCAAGGCCCTGGAAACTCACGCACGTATACTGCCCATGCTGCAACTTAACCCCACCATGCTCGATTCTGGCGACTTTCTGCTTGGTTGGCAGGACGAAGCGCCTGGTCCTGGCACCATTCGTTATTGCCATAGCTTCACGTCCGAAGAAGTGGGCGTGCTGGCGGTACAGGTAAAAACGCAGGCGGAGGTCGTGGCGCGTTTCGAAGCCGACGGCCGCACGGGCGACTTGAACCAGTATCTTATTTTAAAGAGGCTCTAGCTTCCGGGCCGATAGCCGAATGTTGGTCGGTTGCAGACCTTGCATTTTGTATCCTCGGGCGTTTGCGGAACAAAAGGATGCCCGCATTTTTCGCACAGTTTTACACTGATGGGGAAGACCTTGTAAGCTGGGCTTTCGTTGGTTTTCAGTTCGTCCCATCCGCCTAGGTTTTCATTGGGACAACTTACGTAGCACAGCCCGCACTGTGTGCATTTACTTGCGTTATGGACAAGCACTTGCCCCTCGAAGCGAGGCTCCGTTTCACTTTTTTTGCCAGGGGCTTCATCGGCAACTTCGTCGGAACTATTGTCTTCTAGGTCGGTGTAGCCTGGTATGTGGAGCTCGAGGGCCTTATGTGGACACATCTTGGTGCAAATTTCGCAAGCTTGGCAATTGCCATCTTCAATAAGGCTTGGCCATGTAACTTGTGCGGGCGTGCCAGCCTCTTTCAGGGCGGTAGCACGACATGGTTGGGTTCTTTACGCCTTCCAGGGCCGTTTCGGCACCTGCTGCCACGCTGTTTGCGACACGTTTGGCCGCCATGCGCTTGTCAATACCCGAGCTGCGCATCTTGTCGGGCTGGTCGTGCATGAAGACACCCTTGGCAAAACCTTCCTTGCCCAAGAAGCGGCGCAAAGTCTGAATGAGCTCTTTAACTTCGGCAACCATTTCTTCATGGGGGCAGCTCTTACAAGCTTCTGCCTTCAGTACCACGCCTGAAGAAAGGGCGGCTGCGGCACACAGGTCCCAGGGTACGGTGGCCAAACAGACGCAGGGCACGTCGCAGCTTTCTTGCGCGCGTTCGCAGGCAAACGAAACGGGAGCGCTTCCTTCCAGGACGAGATTGCGAATGCCTTCAAAGCTTGTTGCGCTTTGGTTGATAGCAGCGGTGGGGCAGGCGGTTACGCAAAGATTGCAATTAATGCAGCCCGTCCAGTTGGCCTTGCCAGAATGAAGCACGATGTCTTGTGGACAGGTGTCGGTACAAGCCGTGCAGGGCGTTTTGCGCTGAATAGTGTTCAGGCAAATTGAATTAATGCGAAAGGGGTGCCGTTCATGGCTCCAGTAACCATAGGCATATAAAGCTATGTCGTCGGCAAGGGCCATGCGTTCGTTCCCTCCTTATTATTCATTGTAGCATTAGCGTATACGGATACCTTAGCCGCCAAGCAAGAAGCGCTTGTAGTTTGCGCCCCAGTCGGCCATGGATTCCAGGACAGGTGCAAGGCTACGACCAAGGTCGGTCAAGCTGTATTCCACACGCGGGGGCACTTCGGCATAGACTTCGCGGTGAATAAGCCCATTGGCTTCCATATCGCGCAGATGGCTGGTAAGGACTTTCTGCGAAATGCCGCCGATGGCACGCTGGAGTTCACCGAATCGTTTGGTGCCAGGGAGCAGGTCGCGCACGATGAGTACCTGCCACTTGTTGCCCATGAGCGAAAGCGTTGCTTCGATATTGTCTTCAGGCAGAGCGCGGAGTTTCTTTTGTTCTACGATAGCCATATCTACCCATTTCTTCGGTTACTAACTTTTAGTAAGTATACGCCCCTTATGCCATAATGAAAAGCGATACAAACGATAGCCTGAATGCTCGCTAGCGTCCTTGTGGGTGCGGTGAAGCGAAGGACAAAGGTATAAGATTGGGGAGCTATGTCAATTGATGCTCTAGAACAACGGCTTGCTGAAGTGCTCGAAGCGGACCAAATCCTGCGCAACGAACCAATGTCGCGCCACACTACCTTCAAGGTGGGCGGTCCAGCGGACTTGTTTGTTGCTCCAAGAACCGTCGATGAAATCAGTGCCTGCGTGGCGGCCGCCCAAGAAGCGGGCATCCCTTGGCGCGTGTTGGGCGCGGGTTCCAATGTGCTCGTTGCCGACGAAGGCGTGCGTGGCCTGGTTATTCATTTGGGCAAGAATTATTCCAGCATTGCGATTAACGGTACCTTTATCTATGCCCAGGCGGGTGCTACCAACGAAGAAGTGGCTATGAAGGCCCTAGACAAAGGTTTGCGTGGCTACGAATTTGCAAGCGGTATTCCCGGTAGCATTGGCGGAGCGGCTATCATGAACGCGGGTGCCTACGACGGTGAATTCAAGGACGTGTGCGAAAACATTATTTGCCTAACGCCCGAAGGTGAAGTGCTTGAAATTGGCGTGGATGATGCCGACCTCGGCTATCGCCATTCGCTCATGATGGATAAAGGCTACGTGGTGCTCGAGGCTATTCTCGGCTTGCAACCAGGCGACACAGCCAAGATTGCTGCCAAGATTGAAGAACTCACGCGCCGCCGTGCCGAAAAGCAGCCGCTTGAAATGGGCAGCGCTGGGTCTACCTTTAAGCGCCCGGAAGGTTACTACGCGGGTCAGCTTATCGAAGAGGCGGGCATGCGTGGGCACCGCGTGGGGGACGCCATGGTGTCTGAAAAGCATTGCGGCTTCGTGGTGAACGCGGGCAACGCGACCGCCGCCGACGTCCTTGCGGTTATCCACGATGTGCAAGAAGCTGTCCTTGCTAACTCTGGCGTCCAGCTTGAACCCGAAGTAAGAATTTGGAGCTAGGGGACTTCCTTATACCTCCTAAACAACAAAATCGCGTCTTAACACCAAGCTAAGTGCGCAAATGAAGCGCGCAATAACTGGGTCCGATTTCACCTCATCCCTCCACACTCGACCCAGTAATTAAACTAGCGCGCTTCTTAACTGCGCACTTCCATTGGCTAACGCTCCAATAGTTGTTTAAGAGGCGTAAGGAATTCCTATTATTCGCTCATATCAAAACGCGTTGTGCTGACAAGAATTGCGGTAGAATAGCAACGTCAGTCTAACCGAATAACGTGTGTGTCTGTGCGCTGGGTCCTGAGGACACCTGCGCATCGGCGCATGTTCACGCATCGCGATGGTTAGGCTGACACCCGTGGGTGTCCTCTGTCTACCGTTGAGCGACACCCTTTAGCTAAACAGAAGGGATCGTGAACATGGCAGGCGAAAAGAAAAGCAAGAAGAATCTAATCATTGGCATTATCGCCGCATTACTTATTTTCGGCGCGATTGGAAGTTGCACTGGCGGTAGCAAATCTTCATCGAGCTCTTCTGAAGAAGAATCTTCTAGCAGTGTAACAACGGAGCAGTCTGCAAGTAATGCCAAGCAAGAGGAGAGAGTTGCTAGTAGCGAATTAGCTGAAGCTTCTGAATCTGAAGTCTCAGTCATTAAACTCGTTTCAAGCGAGATGGGTGAATATGGTCAGGAAATGGTTTGGAATGCTGGGACGGAATCTGAAGAGAAGAAAATTGTTTTCTATGTTCCAAGTGGTAGCTATACAGCAAAGAATGTTGGCACTAATACAACTCAAATGGGTGTTGAAGAAGGTGTACAAGTAAATGAAGACGGCTGGGAAGAACCCGCAAACATAGGTGACATTCTCGTTCTTAAACCAGGGGATTCTGGCGACCTGAGTGTACCCGATGGCTGGTTCATTGAGCTTACTGATTCTGCCCAAATTGAGCTTACCCCGAAAGCATAGCAATGGATAAAGAACTGTCTCCAATTGTTACCTATTCCGTTGTATGCAGCATCATTGGTGCTTTGATTGGAATTGTGGTCTTGTTTGTATATGGCATTGCTCATTGGCCACTTATTGTTCGAGTTATCTTCGTAGTTGGCGTTATTGTTATTGGTTTTCTGATTGGCTTTCTTATTGGTGATGTCGCTAGGCGCAGACAGAAGAATGTTGAATAAGCGATAGGAGTTTATTGTGGGCCTTTCATTTCGCAAGTCAAAGAAGATTGCTCCTGGTGTGCGTGTTACGGTTAGCAAAAGTGGTGTAAGTGTCTCGGCCGGGAACAAAATTGCTGGTGTATCGAAGAGCTCCAGTGGTAGGACCACAAAACGCGTAACTATTCCTGGAACAGGAATTACTTGGCGTAAGAGTAAATCTAAGAAAAAGAAGTGAATAGAGAAAAGCTTTACAACATATTTGAAGGTGAGGGAGGGCAGGCTCTTCAATATGGACGCATAATGTCTGTCTTGATTGTTGTTTCCCTCCTGCCACTTTGCCTCAAAGAACCACCGAGCTGGCTTCTTGTCATCGAATGGGCTTGTGTTGCAATTTTTATTGTTGATTATCTCGCAAGATGGGTAACGGCAGATTTTAAGCTACAGCGCGGTGCATTGTCTTTTTTAATATATCCGTTTACGCTCATGGCTATAATCGACCTTGTTTCGATACTTCCGGCATTTATCGCTCTTAATCCTGCTTTCAGGACATTGCGTATACTTCGATTGCTTCGCGTATTACGTGCATTCAAGTTAGTTCGCTATAGCAAGGGAGCGAATGCGATTATCCATGCTTTCGTTAAGCAGAAGAGTGCTCTTAGCGTTGTTGTTGTTTTAGCACTTGGCTATGTGCTTTTATCAGCCTTGATCATTTTTAATGTTGAGCCTGATACATTCCCAAGCTTCTTTGAGGCAGTGTATTGGGCCGTGGTTTCATTAACGACTGTTGGCTATGGAGATTTATACCCAAGTACAGAAATAGGTCGCTTTGTTGCAATGGTGTCTGCATTTGTTGGTATAGCGATAGTGGCGTTGCCAGCTGGAATTATTACTGCTGGGCTCCTTGAAGAAATCTCTGATTAGATGCTCCAAAAATATAGTATTATTGGAACTGCAAAAGCGCCCGAAAGGTATGTATTTTACCTCCTCCGGCGCTTTAGCATTTCTGAGCACTATTCCCTGTATATATTTCTTGTCGTCTGTCTATGCTCTGGAAGCAGTTTTGGCTCCTTGTTGCCTTAAACAACTATTGGAGCGTTAGCCAATGGAAGTGCGCTGTTAAGAAGCGCGCTAGTTTAATTACTGGGTCGAGTGTGGAGGGATGAGGTGAAACCGGACCCAGTTATTGCGCGCTTCTTTTGCGCACTTAGCTTGGCGTTAAGACGCGATTTTGTTGTTTAGGGCAACAAGGAGCCTCTTAGTTCAAGAGGTCAGCTAGTTCGGTGATGGATGTGACTTCAGTGAAGGGGCTCTCTTCTGGGTCCAGGAAGCCGTTAGTTACCAGGTCGTGCAGCGCTGCCACAAAGTGGTCGTAGCAGCCGTTGATATTCACGATAAACACGGGCTCATGTATGAACCCAAGTTTCTTTTGCGAAAGCACTTCGGTTATTTCTTCAAAGGACCCAATGCCGCCAGGCAGCATGATGAAGGCATCGGCTTCGCCATAGAGCAGGGCTTTGCGTTCTGCCATGGTTTCAACAATGGTCGCGTTTTCAAGGCGCACGTTCAGCTGCTCCCGTTCGACCAGAAAGCGGGGGATAATGCCATGGACGGAACCGCCATGTTCAAGCACGGCGTCGGAAAGCGCTCCCATCATGCCTATGCCTCCACCGCCATACACGAGCGTGTGACCAGCCTGAGCCATCCAAATTCCCAAATCGATTGCAGATTGCTTAAAAGCGGGATCATTGCCTTCGTTAACACCGCAATACACCGTAATGTTCATACGAGCCACCTTATGTGCAAGTTGTTGTTCTGAATGACTACAGTATAGCGCTTGACTACACTGCAAGACCAAAGTCGAAGCTGCGAAGGGCGCGGAAGCGTTCATTGCTCTGCGCCAGTTCGGCGGGCGTGCCGTCCATTTCGATGGAGCCATCTTCTATAAAGATTACGCGGTCAAAGCGCTCGATGTCCTGAAGGTGGTGGGTAATCATAACCAGAGTTTTGTTAGCTGCAATTTTGAAGAGCGTATCGAGCAGCGCCGCTTCGGTGATAGGGTCGAGGCCAACCGTTGGTTCGTCGAGCAAGATGCAGCCCACGCGGGAAAGCAGCACGCGCGCCAAGGCAATGCGATGACGTTCGCCGCCCGAGAAGCGCATGCCAGCTTCGTCGACCATGGTGTCCAGGTCCTTGGGAAGTCGCTTAACCATGTCGGTGAGTTCAACCGCATCGATTGCTGCCCAGATTTCTTCGTCGGTGGCGTCTTCGCGGCCAAGGCGCAGGTTGTCGCGCAGCGTACGATTAAACAGGTAGGCATTTTGCTGCACCACGCCAATATATTCGTGCACGTGGCCCGCGAGTTGGCCCACTTCGGTACCGTCTATGCGAATACTGCCGGCGCTGCATTCCAGGTCGCCACGAATAAGGGACGCAAGGGTGGACTTGCCTGAACCAGAGCGTCCTAAAATGGCAACTTTCTCACCAGGGGCAATGGAAAGTGAAAGTTTATTGAGCACCTTGCGTTCGCCAAGATGTGCAAAGCTTACCTTTTCAATATCGATGCCTACTGGCTTGCCCTCCTGGGCAAGTGCGGTGACACCTTCGGCTACAGAAAGCGGTACCTGTACCTCTTCGGCAGGGGTAGTTTCAGCCTGGTTCATAAGGTCGTTGATGCTGAAGCGAACGGCGGATACGGCGCCCATAGCTTTGGTGTCCACCCCGAGGGCTTCGTCGCTGACGCGCGGGTAGGTATTAAGGCGCACGACCGAATCGCGATAGCTATTAGGGCATGAAGGCTTCGATAAGAGGGAAGAAGCCAAGTACAAAGGCGGCAATCCAGTCGGCACGGGGGAGACCGCTTCCACCAAAGTGATGGCCCGCCCATACAAATACGATGACAGCACCAAGGGTGAGCAGCGCCATGGACGCGAGATCGTTTTTGCGATAGTACGAATTAAGTGCCGCTGCTTGCTTATGCCGTACTTCGCTTTCCTGCTTGGCTTGTTCGATGTAGTCCTTACCACGTCCAGCAAAGACCCAGTCGGTTGAACCTAAAAGGTTGTCGGTCAGGTTGGCATAGAGTTCGTTCTTGCGTGCTTTTTCGCATTCGATGCGCGCCGCATTAAACTGCACCGAAAGCATGGGAAGAATAACAGCAACAATAAGCAGGACCACGAGAATAGCCAGGCCAAAGAGCAGGTCGAATATGCCAAAGAACAGGGCGACAACCAGCAGCAGAACCCAGCCAATAACGATGGGGAAGATGGTGCGCAAATACAGGTTTTGAAGGTGCCCGATGTCTTCGGCTATCAGGCCCAGGAAGTCGCCAAGGCGGTGCGTGCTCTTGAGCTTCATGGCCTGGGATTCAAGGGCGCCATATAAACGCAGGCGCAGGTCGCTAGTCATGCGGAAGACCCAGTCGTGAGAAACGAGGCGTTCGATATAGCGCAGGATGGGCTTGCCCAGACCAAAGACTTGCACGAAAGCCACGGGTGTGAGCACCACAAAGATGCCGCCATCGAGGCGTTCAGCACAGCGGCTAATCAGATAGCCCGACGTGAACATGAGCAGGGCGGCAAAGGCAAACATGGCCACACCAAGGACCAATGCCTGAAGCAGTTCCTTGCGATACATGTTGAAGTAGGGTCGTACCCATACATCGTTTTCAGGGAGCAGGCCAAAGAGTGTCTTCGGGGAAAAGCTGCCTTTTGGTTCACTCATGACACATCACCCCCGTTCATGGCACGGGCAAGATCTACTAGCTTGCCCTGGGCGGCCAACAAGTCTTCGAGGCTTCCTTGTTCAACAATATGCCCGCCTTCCAGAACCAAAATGTGGTCCATAGCAGAAAGCCAGTGGAGGCGATGGGTGGCAAAAAAGACCAGCTTGCCTTCCATGAGGGGAAGCATGCGTTCTTTAAGTTCGAATTCAGTTTCAATGTCGAGATGGGCCGTGGGTTCGTCAAAGAGAAGTATCTTGCGGGCAGGATCGAGCAAGGCGCGTGCAAAAGCAATGCGTTGCGCCTGGCCGCCAGAAAGCCCGCGGCCACCTTCGCCGATGATGGTATCTAATCCTTCGGGGAGTTCGGCAACCAGCTCATCCAAGCCGCAAACATCAACTGCTTGGGCAACAGTGGCTTCGTCTGCGTCGGGCGAATAGAAGCGGATGTTGTCGCGCAAGCTGGCATGGAAGATGTAAGGGTCCTGCGGGATGTAGAGCAACTGCCGCTGCCAGCTTTCCTGTTGCAGGCTTTGTGTTTGAACACCGTTAACTTCAATGCTGCCGCCGCTTGCCTGCGCGAAGCCGCCGAGCAGGTTAACCAGAGTTGATTTACCCGAGCCACTCGTGCCAACAATGCCAACTTTGGTAAAGCCTTGAGCGCTGAAGTTAATCTGCTCAAGTGCGCCGTCGTCTGTGCGGGCGTAGCTATAGTCCATATCTTTAAAAGTGATGCGAGCCTTTTCGTCCCACGGCGCAATTTCAATTTCTTCATGCACTTCTTGTTTGGATGCAATCATGCGTGTGATATTAACGAGGGCATTTTTGCCGTCCAGGGACTCATGGAAGTCGCCCGCGAATTCACGAATGGGTTTGAAGAATTCAGGCGAAAGGACCAGCACCATAAGCGCAGGAAAGAGCACGATTGAGCCGCTAATCAGGCGAAAGCCCAGCATAATTGACACTGCTGCCACGCCTAAGGTGGCAAGAAGGTCGAGTACGGCACCTGAAAGCGTGGCCGTTTTCAGCGTATTAATAGTGGCAGTGCGGAAGTCTTCGCTCACCTTAAAAATGCGTTTTCCGTAGCTCTTGGACTGCCCAAAGACTGCAAGCGTTTCAATGCCGCGCAGGGTATCGATAAAGTGATTTGAAAGGGAATTGTAGGTTTCATATTGTGCAGCAGCGCGTGCGCTTGCCTGGCGCCCGAGCATAATCATATAAAAGATGATGACGGGGTAAAACACCAGAAGGATAACGGCAGAAATCCAGTCAAGTCGCAGAGCCGCAATAAATACCGGCAGGGGAATAGCAACCACGCCAATAATCTTGGGAAGGATAAGGGCAAGATAGGTTTCAACAAGGTCGACGCCTTCAAGGGCCGCCTGCGAAACAGCCGCAGTTCCATGAATGTTGACCAGATTCGTTTTAGATCCGAATGCGCCTTCGAGCAATTCCTCACGCAGTTCGCTTGAGCGTTCGTGGGCAAAGCGGGCAAGGAAGTTGTCACGAATAAACAGGAGCAGCTGTCTGCCGAAGAAGCAAGCGGCAAAAATAGCTATGAGCATGAACTGGTCGGGTAGGGCGCCGCCCTCCCACAGGTTGGTAATGGCACGTGCCAGGCAGTAAGCTTGAGCAATGACACAGGCAGCTTCGGCAAGCGAAAAAAGGAGCAGAAGCCCCATGACCTTCCCCACTTTTGGTAGGGCGAATAAAGATCGATCCATCAATGCAAAAGCTCGTTTCGTTTGCTAATTACTGTCCAGTGAATTGTAAAAGAGCTCATATATGGCTTGTAAATCGCGCCCTTCATCTCACATTACCTACTTGAAAGCACGGTAACGCTACAGCGGGGGGTGTAGCACCCCCGCGATGATTCGACATATTGTAAGAACCCAAGCTCTAGGTACTACTTGGTGCCAAAAATGCGGTCACCCGCGTCGCCCAAGCCGGGCACGATATAGGCAGCTTCGTTAAGCTTTTCGTCGATAGCTGCGACATAGATATCGATGTCGGGATGTGCTTCCTGAACAGCCGCAACACCTTCAGGAGCAGCCACCAAATTCATAAGGCGAATCTTTGTGCAGCCACGTTTCTTCAGACTCGAAATGGCGTCGGCGGCGCTTCCGCCCGTAGCCAGCATGGGGTCGACCACGATAATCTCGGAGTTTTCAACGCCTTCGGGCATTTTGTAGTAATACTCAACGGGCTTGTGGGTTTCTTCGTCGCGGTACAAGCCAACATGGCCAACGTGGGCAAAGGGCATCAGTTCCAGCAGCCCGTCAACCATGCCAATACCAGCGCGCAAAATAGGTACGATGGTGAAGAAGTTTTCTTCCAACATAGGGAAGGTGCCTTCGCAAATGGGAGTTTCGATTTTTACCTGCTTGGTCGAAAAGTTTCGAGTCACTTCATAACCCATAAGCAGGGAAATTTCTTTCAGGAGCAGACGAAATTCCTGGGCCCTGGTGTCCTTCCTGCGCATGCGTGCAAGCTTGTCTGAAATGAGTGGATGATCTAAAACGTGTACTTCAGCCATAATGTTCGCCTTTCGTCTTGGAATTGCTCATGACTCCATTATAATCATCCAAAGAAAATCTTACGCCGCACGAAGACGAAAACATTCTCTATTCGCAGTATCCCTGAACTTCGGAAGGTTTAAGGCATTTGTTCATCCGAAGGGGGATATACATGGCTTCAATTAATGATGTGCCAACCATGGGTGGCCAGGACGCTCCAGGTGCTGTTTATGATGCGCGCGAACTGGGCATTCCTAAGATGACCATCTTTGGTTTCCAGCATATGTTCGCGATGTTTGGTGCGACTATTCTGGTACCAATTCTAACCGGCCTTTCAGTTTCTGCCACCTTGCTGTTTGCGGGCCTAGGTACTCTGCTTTTCCACTTCCTTACCAAGCGCAAAGTTCCTGCCTTCCTGGGTTCGTCCTTTGCGTTTTTGGCGGGCTATTTTGCCATCGCACCTAATGGGGAACCCGAATTGCTTCCCTACGCCTGCCTCGGCGTGGCATTTGCGGGTTTGCTGTATCTGCTGCTTTCGCTCCTCTTTAAAATTTTCGGTGCGAACCGCGTTATGCGTTTTTTCCCTCCCGTGGTTACTGGCCCCATCGTTATTGCCATTGGTCTTATCCTGGCACCTTCGGCTATTAATAATTGCTCGACGAATTGGCTCGTGGCCATTATTGCTGTTGCCACCATTATCGTGTGCAACATCTGGGGCAAGGGCATGATCAAGATTATCCCTATCCTTATGGGCGTCATCGTTTCCTACTTTGCCGCCTTGTTGCTGGGTGAAGTTGACCTTTCTGGCGTGGCTACAGCTGCCTGGGTTGGCATGCCAATCGACTGGAATCGCACGGTATTTGGTCTTGCTGGTGGCATGGACTCTGGCTTGGCACTTACGGCCATTATTACCATTATGCCTATCGCCTTGGCTTCGATGATTGAACACATCGGCGACATTTCCGCTATTAGTTCTACCACCAACCGTAACTTCATCGCCGAACCTGGTTTGCACCGCACGCTTTTGGGCGACGGCCTGGCAACCATCGCGGCGTCTTTGTTTGGTGCTCCTGCCAACACGACCTATGGCGAAAACACGGGCGTGCTGGCGTTGACCAAGGTGTTCGACCCCCGCGTAGTTGAGTTGGCGGCTTGCTTTGCCATTCTGTTCAGCTTCTGCCCGAAGTTTGCGGCGCTTATTGGTTCCATGCCTGCCAGCGTAGTGGGCGGCGTATCCATTATTTTGTACGGCATGATTTCTGGCGTGGGCGTGCGCAACCTTATCGAAAACCAGGTTGACTTCGAAAAGAGCCGCAATGTAATTATCGCGGCTGTCATCCTGGGCTTGGCTATTGGTATTGCCTACAGCAGCTCAGGTGCTCTGGTTATTCCTGTGGGCGAAACGGCGATTTCTCTGACTGGTTTGGCCGTGGGTGCGCTTATAGGCATTTTGCTTAACGCGTGGCTACCGGGGATGGACGAATACGTGGTTGAAAATACCGCGCCCAACTCATCCGAAGGATGGCCTTTATAGTTCCGTCTGCCTGTCGGCAGACAGAATGAATCGATGCTGCGTAACGATTATGCGCCCCATCTTGCCCCTTGTTTTGCTTCTCGTGTAGCGAAGTACACTTCGGCGCAAAGGCGGGGCAATCTAAGGCGTATAATCGTTCCTCGCTGACTTTTAGAAAACCTATGGCATAAGGATTAATCGTTGGATTTTAATGCAATGGCGGAATACTTGCCCCTGTACGTGCAGGCCTTTTGGCTCACGCTGCGTATTGGCGTGGTAGGCATTCTGGGCTCGATTCTTATTGGGCTTATTGTTGCCATGGTAGTGCACTTTAAAGTGCCGGTGCTCAAGCAAATTGCAGGCGCCTATGTGGAACTGTTCCGCAATACGCCGCTTCTTATCCAACTCTTCTTTATGTACTTTGCCCTCCCACGTATTGGGGTGCCCATTACGGCTGAAGCCTGCGGCATGCTGGGGCTTGCTCTGCTCGGTGGTGCCTACATGGCCGAAAGCTTCCGCAGTGGTTTGGAAGCAGTCGAGACTATTCAGTTCGAAAGTGCGCTTGCCCTTGGCATGACGCGCGCCCAGCTTATGCGCCATGTGGTTTTGCCGCAAGCGGTTACGCTTTCCATTCAGTCCTTTGTGGCAAACATTATCTTCCTGTTGAAAGAAACGAGCGTCTTTTCCGCTATCAGCCTGATGGACTTGATGTTTGTGGCCAAAGACCTTATCGGTCTCTACTACAAAACGACCGAATGCCTGGTGCTGTTGGTTATTTTCTATCTCATCATGATTCTGCCCGTATCCATTCTGGGCACCTATATCGAAAGGAGGTTGCGCCATGGATCTTTTGGGCCTGCTGGGGCTTGATGTTTTGTTCAAAGGAACCAATGCGCTGCGCCTCCTGGGTGGCCTGTGGGTGGCGGTGCGCATTAGCCTGATTTCGGTTGCTTTCAGCATTGTGGGCGGCCTGCTGTTCGGCATTTTTATGACCTGGAAAAATCCGGTAGCCAAGATTATTTCGCGCCTCTACCTAGAAATCGTGCGCATTATGCCGCAGCTGGTGCTGCTCTTCATCGTGTTCTTTGGTGGCACCCGCGCGCTGGGCTTAAACATCGATGCCGAACTTGCAGCCGTTATTGTTTTTAGCTTCTGGGGTATTGGTGAAATGGGTGACTTGGTACGTGGCGCGCTCGAAAGTATTCCCAAGCATCAGTACGAAGCGGCCGAAGCGCTGGGCCTCAACCGCGCGCAAATGTATAGGCACGTGGTCATTCCGCTGGCGGTGCGCAGGCTTATTCCTATGTCCATTAATTTGGTCACGCGCATGATTAAAACGACCAGCCTTATTATGATGATAGGTGTGGTCGAAGTCATGAAGGTCGGTCAGCAGATAATCGAAGCAAACCGTATGACCAGCCCCAACGCGGTGTTTGGAATTTACGGCATTATTTTCTTGTTATACTTTTTGGCGTGTTGGCCCATTTCTAAGCTGGGCGAGCATTTGGAAAGGCGGTGGGCAGCGTAAATGGCCGAAGGCGAACTGCACATTGAACACTTGCATAAGGCGTACGGCGACCATGTCGTGCTTGACGACATCAACCTGGTGGTTCAGCCGGGCGAAGTGGTCGTGGTAATTGGGCCTTCGGGCTGTGGTAAGTCCACGATGCTGCGCTGCATTAACGGCCTTGAGCAAATTCAGGGCGGGCGCATTCTGCTCGACGGGGAAGTGGTGGACGGAACTTCTAAGGACATTGCGTCCCTGCGTGCCAAGTTGGGCATGGTGTTCCAAAGCTACGAATTGTTCCCCCATAAAACCGTGCTTGAAAACGTTACCCTGGCGCCTATCGTGGTGCAAAAGCGCCCCAAGGAAGAAGTCGAAGCTGAAGCCATGGCTTTGCTTGAACGTGTTGGCCTGGCCGAACGTGCCAAGGACTTCCCGCGTCAGCTTTCGGGTGGTCAGAAGCAGCGCGTGGCTATTGCGCGTGCGCTTGCCATGAAGCCCGAAATCCTTCTGCTCGACGAAATTACGGCTGCCCTCGACCCCGAAATGGTCCACGAAGTGCTCGACGTTATCCTGGGTCTTGTACGTGAAGGCAAGACTATGATTATCGTTACGCACGAAATGAGCTTTGCGCGCGCCGTGGCCGACCGCATTATCTTTATCGATGAAGGTGCCATTGTGGAAGAGGCTGCGCCCGCGGACTTCTTCGATCATCCCGCCACCGAGCGCGCCCAGAAATTCCTGCGCACCTTCGAATACGAAAAGTAATTTATTTTGCTAGTTAAATCTCGCTGACACTCCGACAACCTAGTACAGCGTAAAGCTAAGCAGCAAGATAGTATTTACATTCGGCTGTACCATGCCGCAGAACAATATGGTGCAGTCTTTTCATGCCTTGCGCAGCAAGATATTTTCTTGGTATGCAGAGCTTCTTGGCTAGAGCGGGGTTGGCTTCGGCAAATTCGCTAAATGCAATAGTGGTATCGTAGACAAAGTTATAGTAGTCGTCTTTTGCACCTTCGATGCCTGCCCATATACGGCCCTGAAGCAACCTTTCAATAACAAGCAAGGCATAAAGCGGCTTAGTAGGGTCTTTTTTTTCGAATCCATATATACCCTTAGGAACAATCGGAGCCTGTGGACGAACAATAAAAGGTTCGAAATGTGCACATGCATTTCGAATAAGGGCGATATAACGCGCCCAATTACGCAAACAGCGATTGTTTACCGAAAAAGAATCCGATACGCACTGCACTACTTCTTTTGAGCGAACATTATTAAGCAGGCGAGAGACAGCTCCTAATGTTGCGTATTCAAGGCTAACCCAAGTGCTTGCTGGCACGCTAGATGTATTTGTCCGCCATTTCTTTTGTCGTTCTAATTCGCGTTGAATTGAGAAAAGTCCTTGTTTATGTTCCCTTTTGTGTTTAAAGTTTTCTGGATTATATAGCCCATTGTCCCCATGTACTGCTTGAATGCCATAAGCAAAACGAGTTTTTACTTGATGTTCAATAAGGCCTATTTCATTGAGAATGAGATTTGACATTTCCCTTTCTAGGGTAATAAGGAGTTCAAGCTCGGAGATGCTGTGGCCACCACGAATACGTGTTTTCCTTAAAAATAAAAGATAGGGAACAATATGCTGGTATCCAATACTGATAAACAGCCGGTATGCAACATCCTTATCGTCGTTATATATTTTCCAATGCTTAATTAAACTGAGGAAATCGAAAAATAAGACCGGGGAATTGCCACTTCTTTGAGAGGTGCCCCCGGTACTGTCGCTAGCAATCATAGCACATCTTCCACTTCTGTCAATAGGTGTTTACCTGGTATTTTAGTACATATATTCGCTATTTTAGTATTCGTGTATGAATCTCTGTAATATCATCATACAAATGTTTGTTTCCTGCCTAAGTGGTGCCGCTGTGCCATCAGAAAATAATATATGCATTTCTAACTCTGATGAAGCATGTTCCTGTGTTAAAGAATACTTGGTGCCAGCAGGGAGACTTATACCAGCTATTGTCGAAGTAAACAGAGTAACTGAAGAAGGTTTTCAAGGGCACAGCCAGTAGATGCAGGGACGCACACGGCAACCGTATTATGCTATCTCATTCGACACGATGGAACCATGTATGACGAGGGTATTCAATATAGAGCTAGATACAGAGGTCATACGGTAAGCTTCTCGTATATAATGGTGCGCGTTACTTTATTACGATAGAGGAGTGCAGTATGTTTAAGAAACTCATGGTCATGGTGGCCGCGGTGGTGCTAGCCCTTGGTGCACTAGCTGGTTGCGGTGGCGGAAACCAGGGTGGTGCAGCAGGCGGCAGTGGCGGAGCTATCTTTCGTACGCTTGATGAAATTAAGGAAAGCGGCACGCTGGTCGTGGGTGCATTCAGCGACAAGAATCCCTTTGGCTATGTTGACGAAAACGGCAACTATGCTGGTTACGATATCGAACTGGCAGAGCGCCTGGCCCAAGACCTGGGTGTAGAAATCGAATACGTATCCACCGAAGCGGCCAACCGCGTGGAATACCTGGAAACCAGCAAGGTGGATATTATCCTAGCAAACTTCACCGTAACGCCTGAACGTGCGGAAGCGGTTGACTTTGCTTCGCCTTATATGAATGTAGCTTTGGGCGTGGTCAGCCACGACGACAATGTGATTACCAATCTTTCCCAGATTGGTGCCGACGACGAAGTTATTGTTATTACGGGCACGACCGCAGAAACCTATCTGACGGAAAACAACCCTGAAATCAAACTGCAGAAGTACGACACCTATGCTTCTGCCAAGACTGCTTTTGAAAACAAGAACGGCGTTGCCTGGGCAAACGACAACACGGAAGTTATCGCTTTTGCCAACGAGGGGAGTGGCTACACCGTAGGTATTGAAGAGCTGGGCAGCTTGGACACTATCGCGCCGGCTGTTTCCAAGGGCAACACTACGCTGCTCGAGTGGGTGAACGAAGACATGCATAAGCTGGGTCAGGAGAAATTCTTCCATGCGGCTTATGAAAAAACGCTGCTTGACGTGTACGGTGCCGACTACGAAGACACCCTCGTCGTCGAACCGTAAGCTTGAGGAACGCAAGCCCCTACGTATGGTGGGGCTTGTTTTTTGCTTTTCCTTATATATAATAGTAATATATTAGAAAGCTTAAGCATGGGTTCAAACGTTTCCATATATTTGAGTGAGAAGGCATTGCGTGCCTTGGACCATGCCGTCGAACTGCAAGCTACACAAGATCGGGCAGAAGGTCTTACTGGCAGAAAAGTAGCGAACCGTTCGCAGGTAATTGAGCAGCTTATTGAAAATGCTTTGGTTGAAAGTGGAGCATTGCCACAAAAAGAAATTGAGTATTACGTTGTCAAGCTCGCAAAAGAATACGGTGCTGCAAAAGTGTCATTATTCGGCTCTTATGCGCGCGGAGATGCCGACGCTTCTTCCGATGTCGATATTTTGCTTGATAAAGGCGAGATAAAAGGTCTTCGGGTCTTAGACTTTCAGGAAGAACTTTCCAAAAAGCTTGGCCGCAAAGTGGACGTGGTAACAACAGCAGGGGCTTCCGAGCGCTTCCTGTCTCAAATAGCAAAAGACGAAGTGGTGCTTTATGAAGCAGGATGAGCGCGATATTGAACAGCTTCATCTTATGTTGCGATATTGCGAGCGCCTTGCTGTAGCTAAGGTGCGTTTCGGCGATTCGTTCGAAGCTTTTTCATCTGACATTCCTTTTCAAGATAGTTGTAGCCTGTGTCTTATCCAGATTGGTGAAGCGGTCAAACGTCTGTCGGAAGATTTTCGTAACGCTCATCCCGAAATAGATTGGTCACGCATTTACGGCATGCGCTGTCACCTAGTGCACGGCTACGAAATGTTTGATGCCGAAATAGTTTGGGATGCTATTCAGACCTATATCCCGCCCCTTCAGGCCTTTTGCGAAGAGCGAATTGGGAATGAATAATATAGATACCTAGATTGATATGTAACTCAGTTTTTTATTCGTAGCGGATAAAAAACCGCTTCATGAGCATGGTTATATATTTCCATTGCTGAATCGAAAATCTCTGGATTAATAACGCGAATTCTATTTAAAGAACCAGTTAAAACAAAAGCTATAATTGACGG
>CAJOJB010000043.1:35964-38272 GCA_905234635.1 uncultured Eggerthellaceae bacterium
TCTGCTGCTGGGCTGCCATATATTGGACCTATTGCAAATAATGCTACAAGTCCGATAAGAGCGCTCGCTATATATCTCCTTTTTTCATGCTTGTTCTTTGCATCAATCACCTCTTTTGCAAAGTTTATTTCATTATCCGACATTTCATCATTCATGAAAAAATTGAGATAGTGCTTTGCTGTTTGTGCAGCTTGTCCAGATACTACTGGTTTGAAAATAAGGTTTTGTAGGAAGGAGATAATTAATGCGGTATAAGTCAAATATATTAAGACTTTTAATACCTCTACACCGCCTATTTTCCAAGCACCATAATCTAAAGCATAAACCGCAATAGTGAATATGACGATGCCAATAATACAAAGAATGTTGATCCTGATTGCCAGTTTTACAAGTGTGCTCATTATTTATCCTTCCGCAAAGTGCCAGACATTTCGATAGCTTTATAGGATTTCAATTTGCGAGGGAGAAGCAGCCTTGATATTGCAGACATTGTCGTAAAGGTAGACTTCACCTGTTATGCAGATAGTTTTTCCTTCGTATAGCAATTCTGGAGCTTCGGGAAATGCGTTCCTGTCCTCGCCCCATATAACTACTGTTAGTCGGTTTTCATCTGGGTAGGGTGCACCAATATCAATAAATGTTGGTTGATTGCTGCTTGACTCGGCGTATTCAATTTCAACTACAGGACCGTAAATAGTAACTGTCTCGCCAATACATTGGTATGCTTCTTGCCAGGATACCGCATAGGGCGGGATGGATGATTGTTTTTCGCCTCGCCTTATAATGCTATCTTCGCCAGTAGGGATATCGATTAACTTAAAGCTCCTTGCAATATCTAACGCGTCTTCCTCGTTGTCGCAGACAATGAAGATGGAATACATTAGTTCATTGCCGTATACCATCCCGCAGCAGAAAGTTTTATGTTCGTCAGGATTTCCATTGTAGTCAGCAAGATCAATATCTCCGTCAAACATAGCCCATCCTGAGATAGACGAGACCTTATTAAGGTCGAAATAGCTCACCTTGCTTTCATCGGTGTTCGCTATTTTTAATGAACTCACGTATGTATATATTTGTCGGCTTTTCCATCGACACCCGAGCCATATCCTTCTGGAGTCTGAGCGATGGATATACTGACTATGTTTGAATCTTCAAATGATGTATAACGAGGCTCGGTTTCCTGGTATATACCCCATGACATCCCAAATTCAGGCTCATTAAAAAATTTTGATTCAAAGCCTGCTTCGGGGAAACTGTAGACTGGTTTACTTACGGCAGGCACGCTATTCGTTCGATCTTCTGGAGGTGTGCAGGAACAGATTAATGAAAGAGATAGGGCAACTACAACATACAGCGAAAGCAAAGAGAAACCCTTTTTATTCATAATCCTCACAACAGCATCCTCCTTAAAAAAGAAAGTTTCGCGGATGCCGCAAAAACGGATTATTGAAGAGGGCACCCACCCTTGTCGCCAGACAACCTTATGATGCGCAAACCACGCAAAAGAGGATAGGCAGATGCCCTCCCTGACCGTGGTTCACGAGTACGTGTATTAGGTTGTCTGGCTGGCTTTAGTTTACCAAATAGGAGCTCTTGCCGTCTATTCAGTATTAAGCAGGATTAGGCAAGAATTAGCGGAGTGATGGCAGGTGGGTGACGGTCTCACCCAGGTAGTTGGCTAGGCGTTCGGTATAGAGCGAATAGTATGAGGTGTCGTTTTTGATGCGGCGGCGGTGCATATAGGGCAACATGGCCCAGATAAACGACGGAATGCCAATGATAATCAGGTAGAGCGGTCCGAAAATAAGCGACTGAATGCAGTGGCCATACTCGTGCACCACGAGGCGCGGGTCGGCACCTGCAGTTGCCTTGCGTTCCTGGATGAACCTGTCGCTGCGCGGCTGGCGCGGATCCTTCGCCACAAAAATAAAAAGCCCCAGCGAAACACTGTTCCGGTATTTCCAGACGGTGCCAAGCGCACCATGAAAGGTGAAGCGCGGGCAGCCCAAGGTAGCTACGTACATAACAGCACCCGCTGCCGTTTGTGGGAAGCCCCAAACAATTTGCCATATGGTGAACAAAAAACGTTTCATGGACCTAGTGTACCTTTTTTGCTGTTCTTTGGATGAACTGATACGCGGCTGTTGAACTGTATAATGTGTGTTTGGAAATTTACTTGAAACCCAGGGGCAATGGGCTGAAATTGGAACAAAAACCCGTCCCCTGTTCAAAAGGAGTATGCATGTCGGGAAAGATTCAGATGAAAACGCCGGTCGTGGAAATGGACGGCGACGAAATGACGCGTGTC
>CAJOJB010000044.1 GCA_905234635.1 uncultured Eggerthellaceae bacterium
GTCGCAAGCCATAAGGACTTAAAGAATAAGGACCAAACGATACACGTCGTTAAAAAGGAAGAAGAACCGACGCCTGCGCCAAAGAAAAAAGAGGAAGAAAAGACTCCTAGCGTGAAGAAGGCTCTTACCAAAACGGGAGACTACCTTTATGCACATCCCTTTTTAGCCATGGCACTTGTTTCTGGTATTGCAAGCATTGTCAGCTTCCGTATGCGAAACCTACGACGCAGGCAAACACGTAAACGTAGTCGTAGCATTTAAAAGGCACATAAGCGCGCAAATATCCCGCAACATATCCCGCAAACCCTAGGTGAACAAAGCAGGTCACAGAAACTAACCTGTGACCTGCATGTTTATGGTGCCGACGCGCGGACTCGAACCGCGGACCTACGCATTACGAGTGCGTTGCTCTACCAGCTGAGCCACGTCGGCATACTGCCTTGTTGTAAGGCGATATGGAAGTATAGCATAAAGAGTGGCGCCCTTTCGTCAGGGCGCCACATAAGACCGAGTTTGAAGGATATTCCAAAGGAATAACCCGAGTAAATCTCTAAAGATTATTCAGCAGCTTCTTCAGCGGCAGCTTCAGCTTCTGCAGCAACTTCTTCTGCAGCAACTTCAGCTTCGGCGGCAACTTCTTCTGCAGTGCCTGCTACAGCGCCGTCGCCATTAATATCGAAGCCAGTAACACCTTCGACCTTGTCGACTACGCCACCAGCAACTTCTTCAACCTTGGCAACTGCGTCACCCAGGCCAACGCCTTCAGCTGCTGCTGCAGCACCAGCAACAGCGCCACCAACTGCGTCCTTAGCAGCACCAAAGAGGCTGCCAACTTTTTCAGCAGCAGCGCTCGGAGCACCACCAGCAATTTCGTTTAAGGAATCAACAACCGAAGCGGTAGAACCCAGGGTCGGTTCGCCATCGGGAATGCCGTCGCCAATAACACCGTCGCCATTCAGGTCCCTGCCGGTAATGTCTTCCGCAGCTTCTTTTGCGTTTTCGACCATACCGTCAACAACGTCTTTTGCAGCATTTTTCAGATCGTCTAAACCGGGCATAAAAGCCTCCTTCGAATAGTTGGAATACGGGTGCGCGCCCGCGTTGGTGTTATTTTGCCACATATTGTGAGCATAGCAAGGCAGAAGATGCTGAACTGTTTCTTACTTGGCGAAATTACATAGAGCCTTTGCAAAACATGCTGCGAGTAGCACAGTGCTTGAACAATATGCGAACGAGCCCGCACGCGGTATTTGGTGAACTAGATTCTGGATTGATGAGCTAAAATCCTAGCTGCAATAGCATCGCGGAGCTTCGGCAGGTCGCCCTGGGTAAACTCGTAATACACAAGCTGGGGCTGAACAGGGTTGCTGGAGTCTGGCTGTTCAACACGAACGAAGCGCAGTTCCACATTTTCGTAGCCCGCCTGCAAAGTGGCAAAGGCGTAGCACTGGGCTTGGAGTAAATGTTTAGCATGAAGCTGTTCCACTGTTTCGTTTGCGCTACCACCAGTCTTATAGTCGATAATGGCCGCCTTCTTTCCCGTTGTGCAGAACAAGTCTATTTCCCCTTCAAGGAAACGCTCGCCTACTACTGCAGTAAAGGGCAGTTCTGGCTGCTGGGTATCGAAAGAATTGGCCCAAGCACGTGCATCGCTTAGCTGCCAGCGTTCAAAGGCAGTACGTAAACGGCTGGTGTCCTGCACACCAAATTCGGCTGCGGCATGTTCAAGAGCAGTGTCGATTTCTGCAGCAGACGGTTCGTTCGCCTGCAAGGCCAGCCATTCACATGCACGGTGCACTGCTGAACCAAAATCGGTTGCCTTGTCTGCGTCTGCCGCAGGAGCAGCTGGGACAGGCAGGCTGCCATCGTCGGCTTCAACAACGATGCCTTCGTATCGCGTGGGGGGCGCAGGTACGCTGCCTGCCTTTTCGTCATGCGCAAGTGACGAATACGAGAAGAAATCAGCACGGCCTGAAACACTAAAGTATTGCTGAGCGGCCTGATCTTCAAGTTTGGGCAAAGCAAGAGTATCTGGGTGGGGGGCACCCTGCCCCACTTCTTCGTCTTCTTCACCGTCAAATTCAGCTTGATTGGCACCGCTTGGCTTCACTTCAAGGCGCGTAAAGAGCAGGGGTTCCGACCCACCATAGTCTATGCGCGCTTCCCCTTCTGGGAAATCCGTTTCACCGGGCAAAAGACCTTGCATAACTTCCCCAACAAGATTGGGATAGCCGCCTTCTTTTTTGCGAGTCACGCACATACACACAATAAGTGCGGCGCTTGCACGCGTCGTTGCTACATAGAACAGGCGCTTGCGTTCTTCGTATTCCTTTTTTTCGTTCGTCCCTATAATGCTTCCACGATATTCAGCTAAATCGCTCGCCGCTTCCACGCTTTCTGCCTTAAACGAAAACTTATCCTTGCTTCCCGAAGATGCCAGCGAGGTATGCAAAACACCACCTTCAGAAAGGGTAACAAGTGGACCACCCTTCGAATAGGTTTCAAAGCAGTCCGCCACTGCAACAATGGGAAATTCCAAGCCCTTTGATGAATGAATGGTAAGGATACGCACGGCGTCCAGGTTTTCGACTGAAAGAGCACCGGGCTTTTCGCTTTCTGCCACAGAGCGCAGACGCATTTCGTTTGCCACACGCGCCATGTCGAAGGCGGCTTCTTCCTGAACGTTTTCAACCAGACGGATAAACTTCAAAATGTCGGCGGCCTGTGCTTGGTCGGCTGGGTTTCCCGTGTCGAGATGCGCCAGCCAACCTGACTCTATAACGGTTTCCTTGAACAACTGAGCGGGACGCACCTTCCCCAACTTTGACCACGCACGCCGAAGCACCCTACGTGCATGCTGCAACAAAGGAGAAAACTGTTTGCTATCGTCAAATTTGTATAAGAATTCCTTAACCAACTTCTGGCGCTGGGGAATGTCGCCGTCTTCTCCAAAATCCGTTGAAAGAAGCAGCAAGTCATCTGTTGAAACAGGAAGCGCTTCGCTCGTAAGCACCGAAAGCAGGCTTCCGGCATCGTGGGGGTTTGCCAAGACGCTGAGTAAATCGAGGCACACTTTCACATGCTTGGATTCGTAGTACTTCGACCCTCCGGCCACTACACAAGGAATGTTTTCGGCATAGAAGGCGTTTGCAAAATCTTGTGCCTTGGACATACGGCCAAGTAAGAGCACCATGTCAGAATAGGCATGCCCTTTTTCAGATAGTTCCTTAAAACGCTTTGCCAGATGTTCGGCAGTAGCTTTATAGGCGTCTTTGGGGTAAATCGGATTTTCTTTAAGCCGATTGTTATGCGGCGCCAAAACCAGTTCCACACGCGGCGCCGATCCGTGGTAGGGCTTGCCTTCTTTTTTGGCCTGCAAGTCTAAAAACTCTTCTCCAAAGTAGTCCTGTTGCCCGCACACCCTGCGCACAAAAGAAAGGATGTCGCTGTTGCTGCGGAAATTGTCTTCCAGTTCAATCACAGCGGCGCCACCCTTGGCCATGTCTTGCTTATGGCGCATATACACCGAAACGTCGGCGCCCTGGAAGCGATAAATGCTTTGCTGTGCGTCGCCCACGGTACAAAAATGACCATGGCCCTTCCCAACGATGCGTTCGATCATGTCCACCTGAAGCTGGCTCGTGTCTTGAAATTCGTCGACCATAACAAGCTTAAATCTGTCCGTATAAAGTGACGCAATTTCAGGGAAGGCTTCAAACACGTCGAGGGTTTTATGAATGAGCCCCGCCATGTCTATCTGGCCAGATGCGCGGAGAGCCTTGCTGTATTCTTCTTCAATTTCGTAAGCGAGCTTCAAAAGCGTACGTGCACTTTCTTGATAAGGTTCAACCAAGACGGCACAACGCAAGCGCTTGATGGCAGCACTAATTTCTTCCGATGCCTTTCCCCCTGGAAGTTTTGTTGAAAGAATGTCTGCAAGAACCTCGGTGTCTTCAGGGCCTTCAAAGTAGCTGGCAAGCTGTTCGGCATAGGACTGAAGAGTAGCCAGCGCGTTGTCGGTTGCACCGTCTGGGGGATTTTGAACCTGGACATAGAGTTCACGGACAGCTTTATCAATCGTGCCTTTTTCGGGCCCCAGGTTAACCGCGTCAAGCCCACCAGGTATGGTATGCGCATTTTTCAAAATAGTATCGAGAGCATCCATTATTTTTTGGGCACCAAAGAAGTCAAACAGGTCTTGATAGGGGCCGTCTTCGCCGCCCGTACGCGCAAGCACAGCCTCTATCGCAAGCGCCCGCAGTTCTTCTTCCTGCGTGGCACTAATCACTTTAAACGCAGGATCAAGCCCCACTTCAAGGGCGTGTTCGCGCAAAATACGACTGCACATACCATGGATGGTAGACACCCAAGCAGAATCTACCTTCAAAGCTTCTTCGAGCATGCCTTCTGCGCGCAAGGCAGAACGAATACGTTCTTTAATTTCGCCCGCAGCCTTTTCGGTAAAGGTAATAACGAGCGCTTCATCTATGCTTTGCAGGAAGGCTTCTTCGCCCTTGCCCGACCCTGGAAGAAGCGCCCACACAATACGCTGGGTAAGCGTAAAGGTCTTGCCCGACCCAGCACCAGCAGAAATAAGCAGTGGCCCGTCCAGGTGTTGGATGGCTTCTGCCTGTCCGGGGGTAAAGTCGCGCGTTTGGGCAAAGTCGTTAAATTGCATAACTACCACGCCCCATCTTTTTTGCGCTTGTCACACACCACGACTGGGCAGTGAATACATACTTTATCGGTAAGAGGATCAGGGGCAATGTTTCCGTCAATCAATTCTTGTATACGCTGCGATACCAGTTCTTCACAGGTGTCCAAAAGCTTGTTGAAGTTTTCGATTCCAAAGTTGGGCACGGAATTATAACCAATCATTTTGTCGCCCATGCCAAACAAGTCCTGGGCACCAATAACATGGTGGTCAAAAGCCCCGCGGACCTTTCTGGTGAGCGGGTTGTAGTACAGGGCCCCCACCACGTTCAAACCAAGAGTTTCGTGCACGACCTTTGCATAGATAAGTGCTTGCATCTTGTGCGGGAGGGCAAATTCTTTTTGGTCGTTTACAAACAGGCTAAATTCGTCCACACTGCCCGTCTTGTAGTCGATGACCACGGCGTTCCCCTTGCCGTCTATGTCGATGCGGTCAACCGTGCCCTGCAAATTACAACCCGCATAAACGAAGGGTTCTTCCTTGCCGTAGTCCCATTCATGACGTAAGGGGTAAAAGCCTGGCAAAAACTCTATTTCATTTTTGAGTGATTCGCGCAGCTGAAGGCGCAGGTCTTCAAATAGGCGCTTTTCCCATTCCGTAAAGGGCACATAACGTCGCCCCGGCTCGCGCGTTTTATCGCGTTCTGCCTGGTCTTCAAAAACATGATCGAAGACCGCATATGCTTCTGCCAAGTTTTCGTACGTAAGCTTTTTGTCCACTTCACTCTGGAAGGTTCCATAGAACGCTTCATAGACCTTGTGAACGAAAATACCCCGTTCCATGGCGCCAAACTCTTCAACAAAACCTTCAACCTTAAGGCGCCGGTGGGCAAACCATTTATAGGGACATTCCAGATAGCTTTCAATCTGCGACGGCGAAAGGTCGGCACCTGAATAGGTCTTACCTTTATACAGCCTGTCAAGAACAAGAAGGTCTTTGGCTTCTTCGCTCATAGCACCCGTTGGTGGCCAAGGTGCTGCATAAAATTCCCCCGCTTGCAACCCTGTCACGTTTTTTATGATGGTGTTTTCGCCCGCCTGCAAAGCATTCCCCGCCAAAGAAGAAGGTATGCCCAGGTTTTCGTCCACGTCTTCGAAGGTGTCGAGCTTTTCCCGATAGCAGTCCATAAGTTCTTCGAACACAACAGCAGGCTGCAATTCTTCTGCTTCTGCATTGTTGATTGAACGCTCCACATAAACAGCCTGCTTCGCCGCAGCAATTGCCTGGAAAAAGACCCGATGTTGGGAAACCAGCGGGAGCTTTTCCACCTGCTTACCCCATTTGGCCAGCAAAGTCATATATGCGTTGTCCTGTGCGCGGACCGGATAGTTTTCGACATCAAGCCCGCACAACACGAGCGCATCGATACTCGCTGGTTCGAACAAGGCAGCCTGCGAAACGGTGGTGAACACCACGCAAGGCGCACCCTCGGCCGCTGGCCTTTCAAGACGATGCGAAATGGTTTGCGTCGCAAGACTTTGGAGCACCAGATTAATGGGCGCACCCATGTGCTCTGCTGCTTCGAAGGCACTGCGAGCAAGAGCCAAGGCACGCACCTGTTCGGTCATGTAACTGGGTGAAGACGCAAATTTGCTTTGTACGTAGGCTTCCAAAATATCCAGGGCAGCAGCGTAGTCGCCTTCTTCGAACAAGCCCAACACGCCCTGCAATTCTTCTGTTGCAAAACCGGCAAGATTGGTGAGCACTTCGCTGCCGTCGAGCATGCGATTTTGGCGAAGCATCTTGTCCGAATCGAAGGCATTGCCGTAGCGTATTCCAGCAAAAGGACCGAAAGAATAGTCGGCTGCTTCAAGCTTGTTAACGTCCTGGCCAAGAAGCACTTGCTCTACCAAGTCGAAGGCAACAAGCACCGCGCGCCCGGCATCGGTTTGATCGAAACGCTTTGTTGCCAAAAGACGTGTGCCCACCCCTTGTTCAGCCAGAAGAAGGGCACAAAACTCGAATAAGGCCCCTGGGTTTTTTGCGGCCACACACACTTGGACCGCATCGGAAGAAGCACCTTGTTGGCTCGATGCCTTGGGCAGCGCTTCGCGTATGCAATCGAGCACCAGACGGGCTTCCGCCGTGGGCCCCGCAGCAAGCGCGCAGGTAAGCGCACCCGTAGCAGCAACCGCCGCGTCTTCCTTCTTGCGCTTGAATAATATTTTGAGCAGCTGGTTTAATTCGTCATTGCGACCGCTTGCCCCTTCTTCCCCGAGGTCCGCGTAAATAAAGCTGGCATCTATAGCTTGCAAAAACGAACGTTCCGAAGCCGTAAAACCATCGGGCAAAACATTGAAAACCACGGGTACATATATGTTCTGCAAGGAAGCACCCGCTAAAGTTTCCAGCATTTCGCAGTACACGCAATTTTTTTCCTGGGAAAGCGCCTGCGCATAAGCTTCAAGCAATTCAACGAAGGCGGTTTCGTTACCAATAAGCTGGGCAGGAAGGCCGCGATAAACAAGCGATTCTTGCGCTGCCTGCATAAGCAAACTAACCATGCCAGGCGTGTTGGGCAAGGTGCTTTGACCTGCAATTAAACGTGCTGCGAGTGCCATACGCTGGGCATAATTCAGTGGATTGCGCCCGTCGCCATACAGAAGCCACAGGCTTTCGACCCAGCGTGAAAGCGAGCAGATTTCCACGCCAAAGCCTGCGCCAGCACGGGCAAAGGCACGCGCTTCCGCCAGTGCGCGAGCCGAGTTTTCCACAAGCACGACGGGCCGCTTGCCTGCCGCCTGGGCCTGGGTGCATATTTCTATAAGCGCCGTTCGGGCTTCACTTTGGCTTGGATATGTCTGCTCGTTTTCTTGCATGGCTCAATTGTATCGTCAAAGCCTGGCTTTCCCTGTCCCAAAAAAAGGACTTACGCCACACTAAAGTACACTGCGGTATAAGTCTTCCATTTCTTCAATAATGGCTGCCTGGGAAAACGATGAACTTGCATAGCCTGCAATAAATTGACGCCAAGCAGGGTTGGCTTGGGCGCGTGCAAGTACGTCGTCGATAGCTTGGGCGAGAGCAAACGCGTCTTCCACAGGCACGAGCGCACCCACGCTTTCGTTGACAAAGTCGGAAATCCCCTCTTCGTTGGCAACCACCACAGGCGTTCCGCAAGCCATGGCTTCCACCGCCACAAGCCCGGCCGGGTCACGGCGCGAAGGCACCACGTTCACGTCGGCGCAGCTATACAGGCGGCACAAATCTTCCTGGGAAACATTGCCCAGGAAATACACCTTGTCCAAGCCTTCCTGCAGCGCCTGTTCTTCCAGTTCGCCGCGCAAAGCCCCATCGCCCGTAATAAGCGTTATGGCAGCGGGCGCTTGTGGCGTGGCCTGCCCATAATTCTTCGCCGCTTCAAGCAACACATCTACGCCCTTGAAGTGTGCGAGCTTGCCAGCGGTAAGCACAATGCGTTCCCCTTTATAGGGCACGCCATAGCGAGCAAGTTCTTCAGCCGGATTGATGTCCTGTGGGTAAAAGATGCTCGAGTTATAGCCAGCGTCTATGCGCACTACCTTGCTAGCATGCGCAGGGAAGGTTTTAAGAACCGCGTCTTCATTCTTTTTGGACGTGCACAATATCTTTCTGCTTGCGTCGGCTGCCTTGTTGGCGTAGTCGCGCAACACAAGCCATTTGTCGTAACCCATTAAGTCGCTCGCGTGCGTGGTTACCACCAAGGGCACGTCGAATTCTGCCGCGAGGGCCGAAAGAATCCACAAATGCTGGCTGTGAATAATGTCGGGCTGGAATACATCCACTTCCTGCGAAAACGCCGTTTTAAAAGCCTGGACATAGGCTTCAAGCTGTTCTTCGGCAAGGCTGCCAAAGGTCGTCGAACTTGCCGGGTGCGTGGTGAAGCAGGGGAAATTGAATGGAAGAGCGTCGCTTGGCACTTGTCCGCCAGCTGGCGTAAACATAACGGGGTGCAGCTTCATGCCATCGTAGTGCGCGTAGTCGGGATTGTTTTCAGGCATGACAACGCACACCTTATGCCCGCGTGCCACCAGCTGCATGGCTAAATTTTTCGTGTAGGTTCCACTTCCGCTTCCTTCCAGAGGAAAGTGGTTAACAAGAAGGATATTCATAGCTTACCTTCCTTCACCGAGCTGCCCGTTTTCAATAAGCACTTGAGGAATGCCGCACACCATACGCACCACACGTGTTGCACGCGCAGCAAGCACTTCTGTCGTGCGGCCCACCCGTTCGCGCCAGGCGCGTTCCTGGTTGTCGACAGGCACTACCCCGCTGCCCA
>CAJOJB010000045.1 GCA_905234635.1 uncultured Eggerthellaceae bacterium
CATGTTCTGCCATCTTCTTTGCAATGTCTTCGGTGATGATGGTGCCGTTTGTGCCCACCACAGGCATGCAGCCCTTTTCGCGCGCATAGTCGATGATGTCCCAAATATCAGGACGCATGAAAGGTTCGCCGCCCGTTACGATAAGGATAGGGTTAGTGATAGAGGCGATGTCGTCGATGACTGCCTTAATTTCGTCGAGCGAAAGTTCACCCGGGTACGAACCAAATTCGGCCGCTGCACGACAATGCGCACAGCTTAGGTTGCAGCTGCGCGTGATTTCCCAGGCAATAATGCGTGGTGCCTTAATACCCGTGCGCGCTTCGTAGGCCTGGGCTGCTTCGCCGCCACCGGGGCGCATACCGCGACCGGCTGCACTACCAGGGTGCGCGCCAGGATGTCCCGCCCGTTGGCCGCCGGGGTGTCCACCTGGATGTCCTCCAGGACGACCACCAACTTTTGGAATACCCGCTGGATGACCCATAGCTTCTCCTAGTCAAGACCAGCTTCAGCGTTGGCGCGCGCATGCGCTTCAGCCAAAGCAACAGGATCGGAAATACTTATTTCTTCGTCGGTTAAATAGCACGCTGGATCGGGTGACCACAAGTCGCCCGTGGCGGCTTCGGCACGCACGCGGAAGTTGCCGCCGCAAATATCCAACCACTGGCAGCTGGCACAACGCCCCGTCACATGTGGGCGTTTGTCCTTCAGCTTAAACATCAGGTCGGACTGTTCGGTTTCGCGGCTCACGTCGGTCCAGATTTCGCTGAACGGACGGTCCTTCACATTGCCGAAGCTAAAGTGACGCCAGAACTGGTCGGCATAGACTTCGCCATCCCAGCTGACACAGGAAATGCCATTACCCGTGGAATTGCCCTGGTTCCATTGGAGCAGCTGCAGCACTTCAGCCGCGCGCTCGGGATCTTCGCGAAGCAATTCCATGTAGACGAAGGGACCATCGGCATGATTGTCCACGGTCAAGATTTCGGGCTTGCCACCGCGGTCGAACCACGACTTCGTGCGGTCCATGATCAGACGCACCGCCTTGCGCGTTTCGGCATGGTCAAGGTCTTCTTCCATCAGTTCGCTGCCACGGCCGGTGTAAACCAGATGATAGAAGCAGGCGCGGTTGATTTGCTCTTCTTCCATCAGGTCGAAGATTTCGTTGATGTCGCGCCAGTTCAGCTTATTGATGGTCATGCGCAGGCCCACCTTGATGCCCGCGTCGCGCGAATTGCGAATACCTTCGATGGCCTTATCAAAGCTGCCTTCAACGCCACGGAATTTGTCGTGTGTTTCGCGCCCGCCGTCGAGGGAAACACCTACATAGGAAAGGCCCACGTCGGCCAATGTCTTGGCCAGTTCAGGCGTAATAAGTGTGCCGTTGGTAGAAATGACCACGCGCATGCCACGGTCCTTGGCATACTGAGCAAGTTCGGGCATGTCGGGGCGAATAGTGGGTTCGCCGCCGCTAAACAGCAATACGGGTGCACCGAAGGCAGCCAGGTCGTCAATCATGGTCTTGGCTTCTTCGGTGGTCATTTCGCCGTCGTATTTTTTGGCTTCAGAATGTGCATAGCAATGCACGCATTTCAAATTGCAGGTTTGTGTGCAGTTCCAAACCACCACGGGCTTTTTGTCGGCAGAAAACTGCAGCATATGGCTGGGCAGCTTCCCCGATTCACGGTTGTAACGCAATACGTCAGCCGCTTCCACGGCACCACAATAAAGTTTTGAAACACCAATCATGAAAGCTTCTCTCTTTCTTTTTTCTCCCCCAAGCAACGCATTTGCGTGCTACTTTTATTCAAGCCGCGCCATCTGCTGTGTCGCCTTACACCTCTACCGCGACCCGCATACGCATCTTTGTATCGAAGCAGCGCCATCTGCCTGCGCTGCATCATATTGAAAAAGATACGTTTTGTAGCCAAAACGAATACACTAACGATAGCGAATTATGGGGTCCATTTTGCGCGTGTGACGTGGTGTATCACGCTTTCCTGACAGTTGGCGGAAAGGCGTACAACAAACGCTGTAAAGACGTAGTGCTTAAGGTTTACGGAATAGACCTCTAGGCTTCGGCCAACCAGCGGGCTGCGTCCTTGGCATGGTAGGTCAAAATGGCGCACGCACCCGCACGCTTCATGGAAAGCAGGGTTTCCAGTACCACGCGCTTTTCGTCTATCCATCCATTAGCTGCCGCGGCCTTCACCATGGCGTATTCGCCCGAAACGTTATAGGCCACCGTTGGGTAGCCGAAGGTATCGCGTACTTCTTTGAGCACATCAAGGTAAGCAAGCGCGGGCTTTACCATGAGCAAGTCGGCACCTTCTTCGATGTCGAGTTCGGCTTCGCGCAGGGCTTCTTCGGCATTGGCCGGGTCCATCTGATACGCACGCCTGTCGCCGAAAGCTGGAGCCGAATCGGCCGCGTCGCGGAAGGGACCGTAGTAGCCGCTGGCGTACTTCACGGAATAAGCCAGGATGGGCGTATTGACAAAGCCTGCTTCGTCAAGCGCTGCGCGAATGGCCGCCACGCGCCCGTCCATCATGTCAGACGGCGCCACCATGTCAGCACCAGCACGCACCTGGCTCACGGCAACCTTTGCCAACAGTTCAAGGGTTTCGTCGTTTTTCACATAGCCCGTATTATCCAGCACACCGCAATGGCCATGGCTGGTATATTCGCAAAGGCACACGTCGCAGATAACATACATTTCAGGGGTGGCTTCCTTAATGGCGCGCACGGCCTGTTGCACAATGCCGTCATCGGCGTAGGCGCCGCTGCCCACTTCGTCCTTTTCTTCGGGAATACCAAAGGGCATCACATAACGAATTCCCAGGTCAAGAAGCTCTTTCATTTCGGCTTCAAGCTGATCGATGCTCATGCGGAACACGCCAGGCATAGAAGGAATTTCATCGCGCACGCCTGTACCGGGGCACACAAAGAAGGGGTAAATAAAGTCGCCCGCGTCCAGTTCGGTTTCGCGGATTAAGTTGCGCGCTGCTTCGTTTACACGCATACGACGGGGTCGATATGTTGGAAATCCCATACTTGTCCCTTCCTTTTCAGTACCTACGGCTGCAGCTTAGGCGCGACCAAAATAATCGAGGGCTGCCTGCACCAAACCCGGAATGGTAAAGGGGTCAGCTTCAGCAGCAACTTCCAGACCAAGGTCTTGAATCGTGTTCGACGTAATTGTACCAATGCTTAAGGCTGCCACGTCCTGCATAAGCGCAGGCACCGTTTCGCCCTCCGCAAGTTGTCCTTCCAGGAGTTGGAAGAAATTGCGCACGGTCGAAGACGCGCTGAAGGTGACCGCATCGATGGCACCATCGCGCAAAAGCTGAATAACTTCGGCAGCCTGCTGCGATTCCTGCGGGGCAACCGTGTCGTAGACATGCACCACGTCCGCCGTAGCGCCCGCTTTTTCGAGCAATTCGGGTAGCACATCGCGGGCCGCACTGGCGCGCAGGATACACACCTTGCTCCCCTGGCCCACGCCCGCTTCAAGCAAGGCTTCCGCAACCGACTCGGCCACATAGCGCGGTGGCACCAGGTCGGCCACCAGCCCGTGTGCTCGCAGCGTCTTGGTGGTGGCAGGGCCGATGCTTGCAATCTTGCAGGTGGCAAAAGCACGTGCGTCCAGGCCCGCTTCGCCCAGCAAATTAAAGCTTGCATCCACGCCGTTGGCGCTGGTAAAGACCACCCAGTCGTATTCAGAAAGCGCGCCCAGCTTGGCGGCAATTTCTTCCGTTAAGCTGCGTGGCACCACTTCAATCGTGGGAAATTCCACAACATGGGCACCCAGGCTTTCCAAAGCTCCCACCAGGGACGATGCCTGTTCGCGCGTACGCGTTACCACAAATCGCTTGCCAAAGAGCGGGCGGTTTTCGAACCACTGCAGCGAATTACGCAGGCCCACAACATCGCCCACCACAATGATGGCGGGCGCCTGGAAGTTGGCCTTTTCAACCTCTTCAACTACGGTCGCCAGCGTGGCCGTAAGCGTTTCCTGTTCAGGCCTGGTTCCCCAGCGCACCAGGGCTACCGGGGTTTCGGGGCTGCGGCCGCCCGCCACCAAGCGTTCCACAATCTGCGGCAGGTCGCGGATGCCCATGTAGAAGCACAACGTGTCGACGCCTTGTGCCAAATGGTTCCAGTCGATAACGGGGGCGTCCTTGTCGGGCGTTTCATGGCCCGTAACCAAGGCCACCGAAGAAGATACGGTGCGATGCGTTACGGGAATGCCCGCATAGGCGCACGCCGCCACGGCAGCCGTTACGCCAGGCACCACTTCAAAGGGAATGCCTTCGGCGGCAAGCACCAGGGCTTCTTCCCCGCCACGCCCAAACACGTACGGGTCACCGCCTTTCAGGCGCACCACCTTCCCGTCTTCATAGCGCTTGGCAACTTCCACCAGGCAGGCATTAATATCATCCTGAGTCACATGGGCTGAAAAGCCTTTCTTGCCCACGAAGATCTGTTCAGCCTTAGGGTTGGCAAAACGCATGCACGCGTCGCTTGCCAAATAGTCATAGACCACGCAGTCGGCCGCTTCAAGCAATTCCTTGGCTCGCAGGGTTAAAAGCCCTGGGTCGCCCGGGCCTGCGCCCACCAAATATACGCACGCTGCACTCATTATTGACCTTCCATCACCCGTATTTCTTCCAAGATTTCTTCGGCGCCCTGTTCGCGCAAGTCCGCCACCGCCTGCTTGGCAAGCGCCTGCGAACTTTCTGCGCTGCCTTCCAGGTGGGTGCGTACCAAACGCTGGCCATCTAGGGAAGCCACAAAGGCATCGAGCACAAACAGGTCTCGCCCATCGCGGTTTTCCTGGCGGGCGTGGGCACCCATAGGCACCTGGCAGCCGCCTTCCAGGTCGGCCAACACGATGCGCTCTGCGTCCACCGCGCACATGGTGTTTACGTCCGCGATGGCAGCACAAATCTGGGAAATTTCTTCGTCGTTTTCACGCGCTTCAATAACAATGGCACCCTGCCCAACCGCAGGAATCATGGTTTCAACAGGGATAATAGATGAAATATGTTCCGTCAGACCCAGGCGCGTAATGCCCGCCGCCGCCAAAATGGCGCAGTCGAATTCGCCGTCGACCACCTTACCAATGCGCGTATCAACGTTGCCGCGAATTTCGCAGATTTCCACGTCGGGACGCAGGCGTGCCAGCTGGGCCACACGGCGCAGGGAACCCGTTGCCACACGCGCCCCAGCTGGAATAGTTTCGATGGTCATGCCTGCAACTGGTGCTACCAAGCTGTCGCGCGGATCCACACGCGGCGGCATGGCAACGAGCGACAGGCCTTCAGGTAGCTGGGTGGGCATGTCTTTGCAGGAATGCACGCACAAATCCACGCTACCATCGAGCAAACCCACTTCGAGTTCCTTGGTAAACAGACCCTTGTCGCCAATCTTGGAAAGAGCAACGTCAAGGATTTTGTCGCCCTTGGTTTTAACAATTTCAACTTCGAAGGTATAGTCGGGCACCGCCGCGCGCAACAGGTCGGCCACATAATTGGCCTGCCACAGCGCCAGCTTGCTCCCCCGCGTACCTATGCGAACAACTTTTCCCATGTATTAATCCTACCCGTCTGACCTTGCGGTCAAGATTTTGATGGCTCGTCAATGCATAATAAAAGATACCAAAACGGCTGGTATTTCGCGCACAAAGCAGGGTGCTACACGCTTTCTGAATACTTGAAAAAAGGGCTATACACCAGACGCATTATTGTGGTGCCCCCGGGCCAATTCATGCTGGAAGTAATCTGGTGCCCCCGGGCCGATTCGAACGGCCGGCACCCGCTTTAGGAGAGCGGTGCTCTATCCCCTGAGCTACGGAGGCACGTGCGCTATTGTATCAGTTTATGCAGGTCGCATGAGCATCTATGTTTCTTTGTGTATTTCTGTACTCATTTGCGCTGTGATAGTTCTGTGATAGTTAGCTACTGGGTCAAAAAAGCAGCCCTGGTCCTTCCTAACCAAGGGCTGCATCCAACTCAATAGCGCCTATTCATTTACCCTAACGTGTAATAAAAATATGCAATTGTCCATCCTTGCTATAGTCTAAACCAAAGTTTGTGCTGTCTGGCGTATAGTCTTCCAAATTATCCGCCGTGTACATATATCTCTTTGCTTCCTTAGATTCCATCACGTTAAATGTAAAGCCTGCGTTCTTAACTTGCTGAATATAAGCCTCTACCTCTGCAGCGGGTACATTTTCATATTTAATAGAATCTTGCGAATCAGATGTTTTTACAGCTGAAGGCTGAACGCTAAATGATGGGACTGGCACATCAGCTGTAATCTCATCCCTCGGCCATTCTTCGGTAGTGAACAGGTTACTATCCTCTTGGTTGCCTTCTTGCGCAGCAACCGCTGAAGACTCCTGGGAACCTCCTTCGGCAACACTGGAAGAAGCTTCCATAACACTGGCTTCTGCATCCGAAGATTCTGCGGCCTCTGAACTACTTGCTTCTGCGCTGGAAGTCTCAGCGGCTTCAGGGGCATTTGACGCTGAGGTCTCTTGTGCAGGGGCAGAACAGCCCGCCATTGCCAGCAGTACCGCTAACACGCCAATTACTGCATAATGTTTCATTAGTCTTTCTCCTCTCAATCAATGCAGCGCGGCCCTTCTTAGCCAGGCGCTGCATAGTTAACTATAGTTTCCATTTCTCCTTTTGTTCTTTTGTGCTCGCAACTGATCTCCTAAACTTAGCTTTCTTCTTTGCATGATGTCGGACCTTGAAGCTACTATCACTTGCAAGCTTTCTAAGGATTTCAGGGCTAGCGTGAGTTACTAAACGGCATCTGACCTCTTGATCCTGGTCTACTACCAATAACTCCATGATCTCATTATTCAAAGAAAAATTGTCTGCTAGCGATCTGCGGACATCGACAGAACTATCTTTTGCAAGTAATCTCATTACGTTCTGACTTATTTCGCGGTTTGAAGCAAGCGCCCTACGAACCTCAGGAGACTGATCTTCACTCAGCATTTTCTGTAGTTCAAGGGGTAAATGCTTATTTGTCGCCAGCATCCTACGTTTATCAGCATCATTACTTAATGCTATCTCTTTCATTATTTCATAAGGAATATGCGCGTCCCGAAAAGCATTTCTTTTGATTGAGTCGTATCTAATCCGCCCTACCACAGTATCTCTTTCAGGCTCCAGAAGCTTTAAAAGGATATCAGTTGGTAAGTTTGGATTAAGAATAAGATAATCTTCGCAATACTTTGGGCCTGAGCTTGTAGTGCCACGCGGAGATGGTGGCTCCTCGTCCAAAATTCGACTGTCTATTTTTTCACGTAGTTCGTATATTTCATGTAGAATTGCTTCATCTGTAGTCTTGTCCTGAGCTGCTTTTGTAATCCTAGCAGTATCCCAACCATCTATAACGCGTTCTTTCCTCTGCATGGAATCTTGAGTTTGTGCGCTTTCGCCATTTCTGACCCAGTTTTCAGTTCTTTGCGGAGAATCTGTAGCGTCTCTTCTCGCCTCTGCCTTAGCGGCTACCTGCGCCGAAAAGGCACACATGTCAGCCAAGGCTTCGGCATCCTGGAATCCAGCTATGCTTCTCAAGACAGCCTCTGCAGTAGCCCACTCTTGCGAAGTAGCAGCATTCTCCATCATTTGGACAGCAACAGCATAGGTGGCAGCCGTAGTACCTCCTGATTCTGATGCTGATGATGAGGTCTCGCTGTTCATCATCTTGCTTAGATACTGGAAGGCTTCATTAATGTCTCTCAGAACATCATTAGCTGCCTCTGTATCCATGCCAGTAGCTGCGCTGCGATCTGGATGGTACTCCTGGCAGCGTTCCTTCCATGCACTCCTAAGCTCCGCATATGTATACGGTGGCTCAATTTCTAGGATTTGTTCAGCACGTTGTTTATCCATTAGTTACCTCAGGTTTATTGCCTAAATCAGAGAGCCTTGGCCTTTGTAATTCCGTAATGTCGTAATTATGCATAGGATAAAAATCAATCTCGATATTTTTTTGCAATCTCAAGCCCATCTTTAAACCGTCTTCTGGCTTTTTCATCAAGCCGAGACTCTCCTAGTGCAAGCATACAAACTGTTTCTAAAGCAGATGATATGGATAGTACGTCTTCCCGACTCTTATCTTTCTTTTTTCGGGGAATAATACGATGCGCGTTTTCTATATAAAGACCAGCATAGTTTTCTAACAGGTTGATTGAGTCAACAAAAGCTTTTAATTCCTCGGTCGACATATCCAAAGTTCTGCCAGTAAAACGATTAACACTGCTATCAGCAGAAGTACATAAGCGCCGTAAATCGCCAATATAGGTTTTAATCATTTCCCAACATTGATGGTTATATTCATTATCACTGTTAGAAAACAAACCCATAATAGCCTCCTATCGATACCATTCTATTCCCCCTTTGTAGCCTCAGCATACAGTTTGAACAGGTGCGCCACTATCTTCTCTTCATCGCCGCCAAAGTTCACGCCATAGGCTGCCTCGACGGCATTGTCAAGATCTTGGTGTGCTTGCTTTAGGTCGCTTGGCATCTTATCTGGATCGTAGAGGTCTGCCAAGGATTTATCGGGATAGCGATCACGTGCATCGAGAACCTGCTGTGCGCAGTATTCGATATGCTGCTTTTGGTCATCGGTAGGCTTAGGCCAGATGAAGTTGTTGTAGACAACTGGCTGATACATATAGTCGCTTTTTAATCGACCACATACTGAACGCATCCACGCATTATGCGTCCTACTGCATAAGAGGCCAAACAAATACATTGAGCCACACGGAATGAAATGCACCCTATTGCTTACAATGTTGGTAGCATCAAGAAAAGCCATGGGGATGTATTGTCGACGCTCCGATGAAACCTCTGGCGCGACTATCATTGTGGAGCCCAGATCAGGCT
>CAJOJB010000046.1 GCA_905234635.1 uncultured Eggerthellaceae bacterium
AACCCGCATCGCCGCCGCCCGGGGCGATTCTCAAGGGAGTCTCGCAGGAGCCCAAAGGAAATGAAAAACAAGGCATTGGCGCGCTACCTCCACCCGCAGGTCATCGCGGAAGTCGGCGGCTTCGAGTTCAACCCCAAAGGGCTGGTGGAAGGCAGCCAAGCCGGGGCGCACAAATCGCCCTTCCACGGCTTCTCCGTGGAGTTCAAGTATCCGGTCATCGAGGATGCCTTCGATTATTCCGCGCTCACGGTTGACGGCATTCGCGCAGGCCTAGCGGCGGGCGACTTCACGGCGCGCGAAATCGCCGAAGCGGCCCTGGTGCGCATTGAAGCGGCGGATGCCAAGGTGAATGCTTTTTTGCAGCTTACGCCTGAAGCAGCGCTTGCAGCGGCGGACGCGGTGGATGCGGCCGTGGCGGCAGGCAAGTTCGACGAGCTGGGCCCCTTGGCGGGTGTACCTGTTGGCTTTAAGGACAACATGAATTTGTTGGGCACGCGTACTACCTGCGGTTCCCGCATGCTGGAAAACTACGAAAGTATGTATACCGCAACCTGTGTGCAGCGCGTGCTGGATGCCAGTGGCTTGCCCATGGGAAAGCTCAACATGGACGAATTTGCTTTTGGATCCTCTACGGAAACAAGTGCTTTTGGCACGACCAAGAACCCGTGGGACCTGGAACGCGTACCGGGTGGGTCTTCGGGCGGCAGTGCCGCTGCGGTGGCGGCTGGCCTGGTGCCAGTAACGCTTGGGTCAGACACCGGTGGTTCCATTCGTCAGCCTGCAAGCTTTTGCGGTGTGGTGGGCATAAAACCTACGTATGGCCTGGTCAGTCGCTATGGTGTGGTGGCTTTTGGAAGTTCGTTGGACCAAGTGGGACCCTTTGCCCGCAATGTGCGTGACGCCGCCCTTGCCTTGAATGCGCTGGTGGGCCACGACCCCCTTGACTGTACGAGTCAGCCCTGCGAAACCGACTTTACTGCCAACCTCGAGCAAGGTGTGGAAGGCATGCGCATCGGTGTGGTGCCTGAATTTATGACGGCCCAGGGCTTGGAACCCGAAGAAGGCGAAGCGGTTCTTGGCGCCATTCAAAAGCTGGCAGCCCTAGGTGCCGAAATAGTCGAAGTCGATCTTCCTAATGCGGCAGCCGCCATGAGCGCCTATTATGTGATTGGTCCTTGCGAAGCCTTCAGTAACCTGAGCCGCTTTGATGGCGTGCGCTACGGGTATCGCGATCCCAACCATGCCGACCTTGGCAGCCAATACGAGGCAAGCCGCGCCCAAGGCTTTGGACCAGAAGCGCGTCGCCGCATTATGTTGGGCAGCTATTTGCTTTCGGCGGGCGTATACAACACCTATTATTATCCGGCTCAGCAAGTGCGTACTTTAATTACCGACGACTACCGCATGGCTTTTGGCGAATGTGATTGCATCCTGGCGCCGGCCAGCCCGCGTACCGCCTTTAAGTTTGGCGAGATTTCGGACCCAACAACCATGCACTTGTCCGATATTTTTACCATCAGCATTAACATTGCGGGTAACGGCGGCATGAGTGTGCCGCTGGGCCTGGGCACCGATTCTGGTTTGCCCGTAAGTGCCCAGCTCATTTGCCCCTGGTTCCAGGATGAAAACATGCTGCGTGTGGCTGCTGCGCTCGAACGTGAATATGGTGCGGCACCTATTGCACCTATCTTTGCCGACGGAAAGGTAGGTGAGTAGCATGAAAACCATGGATCAAGTCCTGCAGGACTGGGAAGCCGTTATCGGTTTGGAAATACATTGCGAACTCACCGAACTTGAAACCAAGATGTTCTGCGGTTGTAAGTTGGAATTTGGTGCCGAGCCTAACACACATACCTGTCCCGTTTGCCTTGGCCTTCCAGGTGCTTTACCAGTGCCCAACAAGGCTGCTATTGAAAGCATCGTGCTGGCAGGCCTGGCTACCAATTGCGACATCGAAAAGCATACGATGTTCTATCGCAAGGGTTACATGTATCCCGACATGGCCAAGAACTTTCAAACCACCCAGGGCCCCAAGGCCTTTGCTATGCGCGGATGGCTCGACCTCGACGTGGACGGCAAGGGCGCCGAAGAACGGGTTGACCTGCGCGGTCTTGCTGCTGGTGAAGAAGTCAATGGTGCCACGCGTACCGAAACAGGCTACACCACCCACATTGGCATTACACGTATTCACATGGAAGAAGATGCAGGCAAAATGATTCACGTGGGCGGTGGGGAGGGCCGTATCGACGGTGCAACCCACAGCCTGGTTGACTATAATCGCGCGGGCACGCCGCTCATGGAATTGGTGACCGAACCCGACTTGCGCACTCCCGAAGAAGCCCGTCTGTTCATGCAAAAGTTGCGTCAGGTGTACTTGAGCCTGGGTATTTCCGATTGCAGCCTGGAAGAAGGAAGCATGCGAGCCGACGGCAACATTAGCTTGCGTCGTCGGGGCGAAACGGAATTCGGCACGCGCACCGAAATGAAAAATATCAATAGCTTCAAGGCACTCCACGACGCCCTGGCTTACGAAATTTGCCGCCAGGCTGAAGTCCTGGAAAAGGGCGGCACGGTGGTGCAGGAAACGCGCCATTGGGACCCTGCGGCCAAACACACCATTTCTATGCGCGTGAAGGAAACGGCGGACGACTACCGTATGTTCCCCGACCCCGACTTAGCGCCGTACGATCTGACCGACGAATTCATTGAAAGCGTACGGGCGAAGCTCCCTGAATTGCCGGATCAAAAGGTGGCGCGCTTCCAGCGTTCCTGGGGGCTTTCGGCCTACGATGCGCGTCATGTTATCGAGCACCGAGAAACAAGCCAGTTCTTCGAAACTGCCATGGCTCAGGCGGGCGCAGAGACTGAAAAATTGGCAAAACCGCTGGCTAACCTGGTCATTAACGATTTGGCCGCACGCATGAATGCCGATGAAAACTTCGACTTGGTAAGCTGCGCCCTTACCCCTGCTCGTGCGGTTGGGCTGGTGGGTCTGCAGGCAGCGGATACCATTTCGTCCAAGCAGGCCAAGGAAGTACTTGAAGCGGTCCTTGAAGAAGACAAAGACCCTGCCGCCATCGTAGAAGAGCGCGGCATGAAGCAAGTGTCCGACACGGGCGCCATTGAAGCCGTGGTGGATGCCGTCTTGGCCGCCAACCCCGACAAAGTGACGGAATACCAGGGTGGCAAGACTGGCCTGCTCGGTTTCTTCGTAGGCCAGTGTATGAAGGAAATGCAGGGGCAGGGCAATCCGAAGTTAATCAACCAATTGCTTGAACAGAAGTTACAATAGCTCACATGAATATACAAAGCGAACAACATAATTTGTCGACCGACGCCATGGACCTTACGAACGCCGTGCGTTTGTCGCGACGTTTGGCAGCACTCGTGCTCCTTGTGCTCTTGCTTGCGCTTGCGATGGCGGGCTGTGCGGGCGGCGGTGCGGCATCGGGTAATGAACGCGGGATAAGCTACGACGGTGAACTTAAAGTCGAGCTGGTTGAAAACGAACTTGACGGCGTGACCGTGCGCTTCACCAACGTGGACGAAAAAATGAGCAACATCTTTATTGTGCGCCGCGTTGAATTCGACGGCTATGCGGCACTCGTGGAAGACGACCGCGTTACGTCAACCGTCAACAGCAACAAGGAAGGCGAAGACGGCTTCTTCTTCGACCTGGCACCTGGCGAAAGCGTGGACGCCACCTATTACTTGGACAAGCAAACCTGCGTTTCGCTCGTGCTTTTGTGTAGCGAAACCCTCTACGTTGAAGGTGGCACACCCTACCAGTACGACGACTTGCACCTGGAAGCCCACGCCTAATCATTTTCGCTTCAACGGCAACGCGGAATAAAACAAATAGGGGGAACGAAGCACGTCGTTCCCCCTCGTAGTTTTGCGTATTGGAGCGCGCTTATTCTTGAGCAAAGAGCGGGGTAGATAGGTAGCGCTCGCCTGTGTCGGGAAGGATGACAACAATAGTCTTTCCCGCGTTTTCAGGGCGTTTTGCCAGCTGAATGGCCGCCCAGGTTGCCGCACCTGCCGAAATCCCTACCAGCACGCCTTCCGATCGGCCAATAAGACGCCCTGTTTCGAAGGCGTCTTCGTTTGCAACAGGGATGACCTCATCGTAGATTGTTGTATCAAGGGTTTCGGGGACAAAGCCAGCGCCAATGCCTTGGATTTTATGCGCCCCTGCGCGCCCTTCTGAAAGCACGGGCGAATCGATGGGTTCTACGGCGACAACCTGTACGCCTGGCTTGCGTTCTTTAAGATAGCCACCTGTACCCGTGAGCGTACCACCGGTACCCACGCCGGAGACCAAAATGTCGACAGCACCGTCGGTGTCTTCCCAGATTTCGGGACCCGTGGTGGCGCGGTGCGCAGCAGGGTTTGCTGGATTAATAAACTGCCCAAGAATAATGGCGTCGGGTGTTTCGGTTGCAAGTTCGTCGGCACGGGCAATGGCGCTCTTCATGCCTTCTGCACCGGGAGTGAGCACGATTTCGGCACCATAGGCAGCTGCCAGCGTGCGTCGTTCAACCGACATGGTTTCAGGCATGGTCAAAATAACGCGATAGCCTTTTGCTGTTGCTATGGCTGCAAGACCGATGCCCGTATTGCCCGAAGTAGGTTCGATAATCGTGGCACCAGATTTAAGGAGTCCACGTTTTTCGGCGTCTTCAATCATGGCCTTTGCGATACGGTCTTTAACCGATCCAGCAGGGTTGAAGTATTCAAGTTTGCCGAGCAACTTTGCTTCGAGCCCCAATTCGTTTTCGATGTGCGTCAGTTCAAGGAGCGGCGTGCGTCCTACAAGCTGATCTGCTGACGTGTATACCTTTCCCATGATTCCTCCTGTCTAATTAGGTATATTGTACCCATGAGAACCGAGTCGTGTGGCGGACGAGCACTGTGCAGCACACCCGTCCGCCGCACCGGTTAAACTACGGCCGCAAAACCGCGTTCAAGGTCTGCGACAATGTCATCGATATGCTCAATTCCTATAGAGAGCCGGACGGTGTGGGGCCTAATGCCTGCGTCGAGTAGCTCTTCTTCGCTGAGCTGCGAATGCGTGGTTGTTGCCGGATGTATGACCAAACTTTTTGCATCTGCGACATTGGCAAGAAGGCTGAACACTTCAAGTGCGTCGATAAAAGCATGTGCTTGTTCCTGCCCACCTTTTATATCGAAGGTAAAGATTGATGCACCGCCGTTAGGGAAGTAGCGCGTAAACAACTCGTGGTCTGGATGGTCGGGAAGCGCTGGATGGTTTACCCCTTCAACCAGCGGATGATTCACCAAATAATCCAAGACCTTGCGCGTGTTTTCAGCATGACGCTCAACACGTAAGGACAGGGTTTCAACACCTTGGAGCAGCAAAAATGCATTGAAGGGTGAAATGCAAGCCCCGGTATCGCGCAGGAGAATGGCACGAATATAAGTTACGAAGGTCGCTGGACCTACGGCGTCGACAAAAGACACACCGTGATAGCTGGGATTAGCTTCTGCGATAGGTGCATACTTGCCAGCTGTTTTCCAGTCGAATGTGCCTGCATCGACAATAATGCCGCCGAGCGTGGTGCCATGGCCACCCAAAAACTTGGTTGCCGAGTGTATGACAATGTCGGCACCATATTCGATGGGCCGCAGGAGGTAAGGCGTTGCAAAGGTGTTGTCGATGACAAGCGGAATGGTATGCTCGTGCGCAATGCGCGCAATCGCTTCAATATCAGGAATGTCACTGTTCGGATTACCCAGGGTTTCGATAAAGATAGCTTTGGTATTGTCCTGAATAGCTGCGTTGACTTCATCAAGATTATGAATGTCGACGAAAGTCGTTGTAATGCCGTAGAGGGGCAGCGTGTGTGCGAGCAGATTATAGGTGCCGCCATAGATGGTCTTTTGGGCAACGATATGGTCACCTGCGGTAGCCAGAGCTTCTATGGTATAGGTGATAGCCGCGGCGCCACTTGCAAGAGCGAGTGCGGCAACGCCACCTTCGAGCGCCGCAATGCGCTTTTCGAGCACGTCTTGGGTTGAATTGGTTAGTCGACCGTAAATATTGCCAGGGTCTGCAAGGCCAAAGCGGGCGGCCGCATGTGCGCAGTCATGAAAGACATACGAAGTAGTTTGATAGATAGGCACTGCACGTGCGTCGGTTGTGGGGTCGGCTTCTTCCTGGCCGACATGGAGCTGAAGAGTTTCAAAATGATAGTTGCTCATTGTTGTGTCCTTTCAATGGGAGCGGTTTCTTAAAGGTGTTCGAGGCAAAAAAGAAGGAGCCTCGATAAAAGGGCTCCCGGACAAGTTGGTATAAAGAAATACTCGTAATGTGTCAGGCGAGTGCAGCGAATACGCGAACGAACCCGACACGATAACGTGCCCGGGAGTAAAGCATTCGACAACACCACGCTGCCCACCATGTTTCAGCAACAGGTTCAGGCTGCTTTTGTTCGTTGAGGTATGTCTGCTTTTGGCCATGCATAATGGGGCATATCATAGTATTTTGCTAGGAAATAAAAAGAGCCGTGCGTACTTCTCCATAAAGCTCTCACAAAGCAGGGTATGGGGTTGCGCAGAGTTTGATTTTTCAGAGCTCAGCTTTAGGAGCCAATTGTGAAGAATCGATAGACGAGTAATTTATTACCACTTTAGCACTCTACTGTGATAAAGTATCGAGTCACATGAATTTGCAATTACGCACATTTTGTATGACCAGGCATATCGCTACAATACAAAATGACGAAAGTTGCTGGTAATGAGTGTGTTTTATTATGTGTACGAAGGATTATTGAAGTATGGATTATGTAACGCCCATAGGTTTTAGGGATATCTTGCCCGACGAAGCGCTTGTTCGCGAAGAGCTAACACAGCGTGTGGCTGTGCTGCTTTCCGAAGCAGGGTATGCGCCCATAGAAACGCCCACGCTTGAACGCATGGATGCCATGAATGCCGCTGGACGTATTCCGGGCACAACATTCAAGCTTTTTGACGCAACGGGTGAACTCCTTGCCCTGCGTCCCGACGTTACCATGCAAGTGGCGCGTATGGCAGCAAGTCGTCTTCGTTTTTCGGAAGACGCCATGCGCTTTCGCTATACGCAACGTGTTTTTCGCGATGTGGATATACCGTCTGAAGCGCGCGAAATGACACAGATTGGTATCGAGTGCATGGGTCCTGCGGGGGCAGATGCCGACGCTGAAGTGGTAGGTTTGCTTGCGCGTGCTTTGGAAGCCACGGGTTTGGAAAACTTTACTATTGCGCTGGGTACCGTGGGTGTTTTGCGTGCTTTGCTTGAAGCTTGTGAGGCCCCTGGTACCTGGAAGAATGCGGTGCTTGGTGCCTATCACGCATCTGACTTTGTTGCTCTGAATAAGCTGTGTGCGCAAAAAGATATTCCTACGGATTATGCCCAGGCTATTTGTGCACTGCCGCGTATTCGTGGCGGTCGCGAAGCCATTGATGCAGTACGTGCCCTTGTCGAGCCACTGGGGTGTGTGGATGGGCTGGATGACTTTGCGGCAACCTTTGACGTTTTGGCCGAAGACGGCCTGGCCAGCGTACTTCTGGTCGATTTTTCCATTATGAGCAGCTTTGACTATTACACGGGCATTGTATTTGAAGCCTACAGCCCCGGGATGGGCGAATTGCTTGGTTCGGGCGGTCGTTATGACACCATGCTTGAAGGCTTAGGCGCTCCTGCCAGACCTGCTGCCGGCTTCTCTTTTTATCTTGAGCAAGTTATGGAAGCCTATGCTTTTGCCGAAAACCGACAGGAAGGACAGCGTCCCTTGCGTATTGCTGTTCCTAAGGGTTCGCTCAACAGTGGTGCTATTGCGGCCCTAGCGGCGGCTGGCCTCGATACAACAGGACTTGAAAACCCCGGGCGTCAAATGATTATTTCGAACCCGGGCGTGGACTATATCATCGTGCGCCCGAGCGATGCGCCAACTTTCGTTTCCCTTGGTGCGGCCGATTGCGGAATTTGTGGAAATGACAGTTTAGTCGAAAGCGGGGCCGACGTAGTAGAGCTCGTCGACTTGGGTTTTGGTGCATGTCGTTTTATTGTCGCTCAGCCCGCTGGCACTACTGAAGTCGTGGAAAAGCGCTACCGCAAATTAGGATCCATACGCATTGCCACGAAGTATCCCAATATTACACGCCGTTTCTTTGACAAGCTTGGTATGCAGGTTGAAGTTGTCCAGTTGCATGGCAATATTGAACTCGCCCCCATGGTTGGCATGGCCGAACGTATTATGGATATTACGGCTACCGGTACTACCTTGCGCGAGAATAATCTCGAAATAGTCAATGAAGTTATGGAATGCACCGCGCGCTTTTTTGCGAATAATGCTTCTTTGCGCATGGATAAACGCGTTATTGAGCTTGCGCGTTCATTGGAGGAAACGTTATGCGAAGAATAATCTTAGGCCCGGGTGAGCGCTTTGACGAAAGCCAACTGAATCGCACCGGTGCCTTTAATGCAGACGCGCTCAAAATTGCGACCGATATAGTTGACGATGTACGCCAGCGTGGTGATGCTGCTTTACGCGAACTGACCGCCAAGTTCGACGGGGTTGAAATTGCCGACTTCCGCGTTTCGCAGCAGGCCATGGACGACGCTCTCGCGGCCATTGATCCGGCACTTTCTGCCGCACTTGAGCATGCGGCAGCGCAGATTCGCGAATACCACGAGCGTCAGCTGGAAAAGGGTTGGACTTACGTGCGCGAAAATGGTGCCATGGTGGGTTGCAAGGTGGAGCCCATTGGCGCCGTG
>CAJOJB010000047.1 GCA_905234635.1 uncultured Eggerthellaceae bacterium
GCCATCAGCATGATCATGCGGTCCAGACCGAAGGCCAGTCCTCCGTGGGGAGGCGCGCCGTATTCAAAGGCCTGCATCATGAAGCCAAATTTTTCCTGGGCTTCTTCGTCGGTAAGGCCGATGCCCGTGTCGGTAACAACAATGTAGGCCGATTCGTCATCGTGGCGCACCGAAACAGAAATACTCCCTTCAGGCGTATAACGCACCGCGTTTGAAATAAGGTTGGCCGCGGCCTGGCGAATAAGGTCGGGGTCGCCATACACATAGACACCACGTTCAAAGGAAGAATGCAGTTCAAGGCCTGAATCATGCACAAAGGCTTCATGGGTTGCCACCAGGCCTGCGATAAGTTCACCCACATCAAGGATTTCACGTTTAAGCGGCGTAGAGCGGTTTTCAAGGCGCGATAGTTTCAGGATGGCATCAACCAAACGTGAAAGACGCTGCACTTCAGAATTAACCGTGTCCAGGCGTTCCGCATCGGCTTCAAACACCCCGTCTATCATGGCTTCTACGGTTGACTGAATGGCCATAAGCGGGGTGCGCAATTCGTGAGCCACGTCGGTAGTAAGACGGTGCTCCAGTTCGCGGTCCTTTTCAACCGATTCAGCCATGCGGTCAAAGGTTTGCCCCAGACGCGCAATTTCGTCTTCGCCTTCCAGGTTCGTGCGAGCACTGAGGTTGCCGCCACCAAATTCCTTTGCGGTACGCGCAATGCGGTTAATGGGGTTAACCAGGGTACGCGCGAAAGGCGTACCAACCAAGGTTGCTAAAAGCACGGCAAGCAAGGTGGCAAAGCTCATGGCCCGGATGCTCTTGTCGCGAAATTCCTGGTCGGCCTGGGTAAGCAAGGTGCTACTACCATTAACCCATACGCGAACAACGCCGATTACTTCTTCGTGCACAATAATGGGCGCACTTGCAATTGCTTCGGCGTCGAGCGGAGCCAAGGACACATCGCTTGCGCCTTCGCTGCGTGTACTGTCGTAGAGCATGACGTCCTGAGAGTCGACAACCTGCACGCCAACGGTCGGCGAAAAACGCACCGCTTCTTCAGCAGGACGTAGTGCCCCGTTGTACCAGCTTTCGTCTGCTTCGTAGCGCTCCGCGATTTGTGCGGCCGTGTTGTCGGCCAAGCGCTGCACGTTTTCGCGTGTATAGGTTTGAAAATGACCCTGCCACACAAAGGAAACGACGCCAAAGGCAACCACGGCTGTCATAATCGCGATGAGAGCAAAGGCCAAGGTTACCTTGTTGGCATATGAAAAGTTGAACCAGCGCTGGTCTGAGCGCCGGTTCGGATTATTGATTGGTTTCTGCTTCTTTTCTTTCACCTTGCTCAAAAGGCACGCGCCTTATGCCAACTACTGCGGCGCTTTGGTGGGATCTTCGAAACGGTAGCCCACGCCATGCACGGTGTGCAACCACTTCGGATCGCGCGGATTGTCGCCAATCTTGGCACGAAGGTTCTTCACATGGGAGTCGATGGTGCGCTCGTAGCCTTCGAAGTCGTAGCCAAGCACCTTTTCCACCAATTCCATGCGCGAATACACACGGCCCGGGTAACGCGAAAGCGTAGTAAGCAGCTTAAATTCGCTGGCGGTAAGATCAACTTCATTGCCGTCTACCAGGACTTTATGCCCAGAAACGTCTATGGTCAATTCGCCAAATTCGAGCACTTCACGCTGGGGTTCCACATCTTGGTGCACGCGACGCAAAAGCGCACGGACGCGGGCAACCAATTCACGAGGACTGAAGGGCTTGACCAGATAGTCGTCGGCGCCCAATTCCAAACCAATAATACGGTCTTCCACTTCACCCTTGGCGGTAAGCATGATGATAGGCACATCGGAATTGTCGCGAATGGCGCGGCAGACACGTTCGCCAGGAACGCGCGGAAGCATAAGGTCGAGAACGACCAGGTCAAAGTGGTGCTTGCTAAATTCTTCCAGGGCTTCCTGGCCGTCACCTACGGCCGTTACCCAATAGTTTTCACGTTCGAGATAGGCAGCAACCGCATCGCGGATGGCCTTTTCGTCTTCAACTAATAAAATGCGACGGGTTTCGTTACTCATAATCTGTCTCCTTGCTCACATTCATAGGCGTTTCTACACATTTTATTCGTGCATTTGTGAACGTCTAGTATACCGCGCAATTACCAATGATGAAAATGCGGTTAATCAATTGTAACAATCTGACTGAAATTTTCCTTAAAGCGAGCGGCTTACAGTAAACTTTTCTTCATGGCACAACATGGAAGCAAACATAGCAAGAATCCCCTTCCCCAGGTGGATACCACCACTTTTGGACAATCGGCAAACGGGACTTCTACAAAAAGGAACCGCAGGGGCAAGCGTGCGCGAGCTCGCCGTTCCAGCGAATCTAATGCCCAAATGCTCATCACCCGCAGAAACCTGCTGCTGGGTGCTGCCGGTATCGGTGCGGTTGCTGCAGGTGCGGTTGGCATAAAAGCGCTTTCAGATCGCGACGTCGCGACTTCCGAAGACATTACGACAATCGAAGTTGCGGAAGATGCTGTGTTTGACCTGGAAGCCTGTGCCGAAGTTGACCCGGGCGATGCGTTTGACCTTGTAGGCAATTTTGAATTGCCCTTCGGAACCCTGGTTTGGGTTGACGACGAAAGCGTTGCCGCCTGTCTCTTCCCCACTGAAGAACCAAGCCCCTTGGTATACATGGGCATCATGAACATTGGCAATGGTGCCTATTACATCATGCGTGAAGCGGCAGTAGGTGCTGAAGAAGGCTTTGAAATCTACGACGTGCGTGCCAGTTCTTCGGGGCTGGTCTGGCTGGAAGCTGCCATTATGGAAGGGTTCTGGCGCATCTATGTTGCCACCCTGGGCTCAGACCTGTCCTTAGGGGAACCACGCCTGGTTGAAGAAGGCAATGCAGAACAGGAAGTACCTTCTATTGCCGTTGTTGGCGACTATGCATTCTGGCAAACCATGGCCCCCATTACAAACGAAAATGCACGGCGCGAACCAGCGGCCCTGCGGCGGGTAAGCATAAAAAGCGGAGAAGCCCAAACTATTTACGAAGCAAAAGGACGGATGTCGGCACCCCTGGTGCCCTATACAGACAGCATAGTATTTACCCCCCGGCGACCTGGTTCGACTCGATGCAAAGTCGGGCAAAGTCCTGGATCAAATTACGCTCCCATCAGGCATGATGCCACACCAGGTAGCTTATGGACCCACGGGTTTCGCCTTCTGTTTTGAAAATATCTACGACTATGGTGGCGGTATTTCCAACCTGGGAACCTACACGCCGTCGGTCGCGCTCAAAAATGGCGATTACGGCAATAAGGCATGGTTCCGCTTTAACCGCACGCCCACGGCAGCACCTTGTTGGTGCACCGACAATTGGTTCATGGTGAAATCAAATCAGAGCGTGTGTGCGGTTAATTTTGCCAACAAAGTTTTTTGTTCCTTTGGCGTGGAAAGTGGCTGCCAAGACTGGGGCGACTACCTTGTTACCAGTGGCATGCGCAATATTGTTGTCACGGCTTCTCAGATTGACCAAGTGGACAACGAAGGCAAGGAAACAAAGATGACCCAGGTGCGCGTATGGCAACCTTTATCGAACGCGCCCTCGAACCCGGGCGGCGACGCCGCTAGCAGCACTGACGAGCAAAAGGAAGACCAGTAGCGCCCCCTTGTTTGTGTCGGCAGTGTATGCCGTGGTGCGAGCTGGGGCGGCCGTCGAAGCGGCCGTGGTCTTGTCAATCACTTCCTTTTGAGGGGCAGGAGTCGGTTCGGGTTCCGGAGTAGGTTCAGGCTCGGGTTCTGGCTCTGGATCGGGTTCTGGAGTTGGTTCGGGGTCTGGAGTTGGTTCGGGGTCTGGTTCTGGCTCCGGTTCGGGCGCGGGGTCGTTAACCGGATTCGCAAACACCTTCAAACAGGCATTTCCATACCACGCACCGTCGATGGCATCTTCATGCAGAAGCTGTGCAAAGGTGGCGCCATCAAGCCACTGATAAACCCCGTCGATTGAAGCGAAGACGCGCGTTTCCCCTTTATTACAAATAACCGTATCGAAATGGCTCAAACGTAGGCGCTCTACATAGTTTTTGTTGTTCCCGGCTTCGATTGATGCGACATAAATTTCGTTTTCGTCTTCACCTGTTTCAATAAGGGAAGCAACTATGGCAAAGCATTGGCCCTTTTCAATTTCGTATCCGTTATCAAGCTCAATGCGATGATAACCACCATGGTAAAAAACGAGGTCCTTTTCTTCGAGCAAGGTGCCTGAACGAGGATCCAAATTTTCTTTTGCCGTTACTTCGTCTAACAGATACAGTTGCACGATTGCCCTGGTGTTGGGGGCATAGGTGTTCACCGAAACAGCTTCGAGCCTCTGGGATTGCTGGGCAACAAATACGTTGGCGAAGGCCTGGGGCGCGTAGGCAGTTATGCGCGTTTCTGCGTTGCTTCGTTGCCCCATGTAGTCGTGCTGATTCGTAATGCTTGTTTCAAGTGGCATCATGTCCCAGGCGGTAAAACCCTGGGCAGATCGATCGCAATACGAAAGATAGAAATAACCTTCTTCACCCCAGTCATTTTTATTGGGGAAGGTTTCGCTGGCCGCACCCCAGCTATTCTTAACAATCCAAGCACCGTCGTATTCAGGCAAGGAACCGTCGACGCCCGTGGTAAACAATTCGCGTGGAATACTATCGTCCCAGCCCACGATGCAGACATCGTGGTCAATATCGGTTGTTTCGTTAGTAAAGAAGGTATGGTAGGTGGGGTCGTAATAATTGGCTGCGCCCTGGGTTCCATCGTACGAACAATACGAAACTGAAACGGCACCATAATCGAGTATGCCCTGCTTAATGACCTCGATTGCATTCCAGTCAAGAGCCCAAGAATCGATTTCGCCTTCGTCGTTATAGATACTTGGATTAGAAAAGCGCAGCATATTGCGCAAGGTGTATAAGGTATTGCTGTAGCGTTCGCTTTCGGGCAGGGACCAGGTGCCTTCCGCTTCATAGCTTTTATCGTTGGCATAGCCTTCATTGTTTTTGAAGGGATAGAGCGATTCGAGTACAACCCCTTCGCCAGAAGAAATAGCCGATGCTACTTCCATGGCATGACCGCCCAATTCGAAAACAGCATTGTCGCCGTAAAGACTAATCAAGTCGTCGACCGGGTGTTGCCCTTCGCCAGCCTGGGACCCCGCGTTTTCGCCTACGGGCGTCCCTGCGAAATAGACCAAATGCCGTGGGGCCAGTTGTACGCCCTTAGATTCGAACCCTTGCTTGACCAAGTTAGCCTCCATGGCCGCAAGCGAAGCAAAGGCCCAGCAAGCACCCCAAGGGTCCTGCAAGCGCACGGATGAAATAAGGCCGTCGTTGCGCGCATCGTATTTACCAGGAAGGACCGATTCGAAAGGAGCGAGCGCGGTCTTAGGCAGCATAAGGTTGTAAACAGCCTGCGACTCGCCTTCTTCCGTATGCCCGGGTTCGGTGGCCGAAATTAAGTCTTCCGTCCCTGTTTCAGAGGCTTCGGACTGATTTGTTTCTTGGTTTGGATCTTCGGACTGATTAGCATCGCCCTCGGGGTCTTCGGACTGACCAGCTTCTTTATCGGGCGTTTCCGACTGCGCAGTTTCTTGGTTTGGATTTTCGGACTGCCCAGCTTCTTGGTCTGGGTCTTCAGACTGGCCCGCTTCCTGGCTTGCTGCTTCGGACTGCGCAGCTTCTTGACCGGAGGCATCGTTTTGAGGGTCGGCCCACCCAAGGGGCGCGTAGGTGCCCACAATCGAAACAGCAAGCATGCACGAAAGGATAAAGGCAGCCGCTTTTTGGTACATGCCCTTATATGCTTTTTGTTTCGTGCCCCGATTCGTCATGTAATGATTGTCTGCCTGCAACACGCATGTGGTGCCAGGCTAAAACTCAAGCCCTTCCAGTCGGTCAAACACTTTGTCGATATGCGAAAGAAAATCCCAGGGGTCAAAAATCTTGTCGAGCGTAGCAGCATCGAGCGTGCATTCAGGGTCCGCTTCAAGACGTTCACGAAAACTGGGGCCAGACTTGGCCTGCTGCACGTCGTGCCAGGTATCCATGGCATTGCGTTGCACGATTACGTAGGCATCTTCGCGCGTAATGCCCGTGTCCACCAAAGCCAAGAGCACCTTGCTTGAAAAGATAAGACCGCGTGTCTTATTAAGGTTTGCCTGCATGGCTTCGGGGTAGGTTTGCAAGCCGTCCAGAATCCAACGCAGCTTTTCGGCAATGTAGTCAAGCGCAATAAAGCTGTCTGCCAAGGCAATGCGTTCAGCCGAAGAATGGCTGATATCGCGTTCGAACCACAGGGCCACATTGTCGAATGCCACCTGGGCATTTGCCTTGATGGTACGCGCCATACCACAGACGCGTTCGGCCGTAATGGGGTTGCGCTTATGGGGCATAGCACTACTGCCCTTTTGGCCTTTCGCAAAAGGCTCTTCCGCTTCAATAAGGTCGGATTCCTGCATGAGGCGCACCTGCATGGCAATGGATTCGAAAGTGGACGCAGTCACCGCCAGGGCACTGGCCACCTGGGCATGACGATCGCGCGCCAAGACCTGGGTAGAAAGCGGGTCGGGCGTAAGTCCCAAGTGTTCGCACACGTATTGTTCCACGAAGGGGTCGATGGATGAATAAGTTCCCACGGCACCCGAAATGGCGCCAGTTGCCGCTACTTCGCGCGCTTGCTGCAGGCGTACCTGGGCGCGCTTCAGAGCCCAGGCCCAGCTGCCAAACTTCATGCCAAAGGTCATGGGTTCGGCATGGATGCCATGGGTGCGGCCCACACAAAGCACGTCCTTGAATTCAAAGGCACGACGCTTACACACTTCGCCAATGGCAGCCACGTCAGCCAGGATAATGTCCAAGGCCTGGGTAATCTGATAGGAAAGTGCGGTGTCGCCCAGGTCGGAACTGGTCATGCCATAGTGAACCCAGCGCGAAGGCTTTTCTTCACCTTCGGGCACTTCCGCGTCGATATATTCTGCCATGCAAGTAAGGAAGGCGATAACATCGTGGTTGGTAGTACGCTCGATTTCGTCAACGCGATCCGCGTCAAAGTCGGCGTGTTCGCGAATCCAAGCGGCTTCTTCCTGCGTGATACCCGCCTGACCCAATTCGGCCTGCGCTTCACAGGCTAAAAGCTCGATTTCTTTCCAAACCGCATACTTATTTTCATTAGTCCAAATCTTACCCATTTCGGGGCGGGTATAACGTGGAATCATAACTACAGCTCCCTAATTGCCGAAACAGCTTCATGTTCAAGTTCGGTGTCGGCGGCAACAACCGTCACCGGGGAAAAGGCGTGTGTCTTCGCCTACCACTTCCATGTCGTCATCTTCGTCGCCCGAAACGGCCACAATAAGCGCCCCGTCGGGCATTTCGATGTCGAGCGCCAAAACGCCTTCTTCGTCGCTATGGTGCTTCATATGGGGCACCGTCACTTCATTGAGGGCAATACTGCCGCGCGTCAAGGTTGAAAGCACGCGGATGCTACCCAGCATGGCGTCTTCTTCAATAATGTTGGCAATAAGCGTGGTAGAACTGATTGCTTCAATGCCCACCTCGCGGAAAATGCGCAGGTTTTTTGGGCTGTTCACGCGGGCAATAACGCGGGGCACGTTAAAGGTGCGGTTTGCAATTTCGCAGGACATAAGATTACTTTCGTCCTGGCCAGTAGTTGCCACAAACACGTCTGCCTTGCGGATATTGGCGTCTGCCTGATAGCGGCTCATGCAGCCGTCGCCGCATACCACCAAAAAAGGACCAACCAGAGAATGAGCCAGCATGTCGGCCGTACGCGCGTCCTTTTCAATGATGGCCACTTCATTGCCCGACTTCAACATACGCTGAGCCAGGTATTCGCCTACTTTACCGCCACCGTTAATCACGATATACATGAGCGCCCCTTAGTCCTGAATCCATTTCGAAAAGGAATTAACGCGCGATTGGCGCACACAGGCGAGCACGGAGTCGCCATGATACAGAATGCTGTCGCCCGTGGGGATAGAACTCATACGGCCATCGTCACGCTCGAAAGCAACGATGCGCACTTCATGGCTTTTTTCCAACTGGGAAACACGTACCTGCTTAAGATTATTGCCTTTAAGGTTGAGTGAAAAACGCAACACTTCAAAGTCGCCAAAGCTGTCGATATGGCTGCCATGACCAGAGCTTATCTTTGCGAACACTTCTTCAGCCACGAGCGATGTACCGCATACGTAGTCGAGGCCCAGCTGTTCATAGGTGCGTTCATGGCCAGGGTTATACAAACGCGTAATAACGTGGGGTACGCGGTAAATACGACTTGCCACTTCTGCCGCCATCAAATTCGCGTTGTCGCGCGCAGTTACCGCTGCAAGGCAGTCGGCCGTTTCCACGCCCGCACGTAGCAGGACGTCTTCGTCGAAACCCACCCCTTCAAAGGTGGTTCCGTTAAACGAACCGCCCAAATTGTCGAATGCGGCAGGGTTTTCGTCGATAACAGACACGTTGTTGTCGTTTTCAGAAAGCATACTGGCCAACTGCGAACCCACGCGTCCACAACCAACAACGATGATGTTTCTACCCATCGTGCTTCCTTTCGTATTGCGTTAAAAGAAAAGTATAGTTCAACCTACAGGAATTTGTAGTGAACTTCGCGGACGCCCCATTCCCAAATGTCGTCGAAACCAAAGGCTTTGTGTACGCCGCCGCCCAGGTCAAGCACGCGACCATATTTGGCAAAGCCGCCCGTGTCGGTTACCGTGGCCACTACCACTTTGTCTTCGTACACGATAATAACGGGGTGCCCCAAAAGGTCTTCCTGACCTTCGGGAACCGCCACCGTCACGCAGTCGTCGTTAAATTCACGTCCGGAACGGGTAAGGGTCGAAGAAGTCGCTACGTCATAGCCCGATGCCTGGCCGGTCATCCAGCCTTCGCCCGACGTGTCTATCTTCAGGCGTTTTGCGGTTTTAGGCGGATTAAGTACGCCCACCTTCGCAGCTGCGGCCACGGTGTTGGCGTCATCAAGGTCGATCGCGGCCAGTTCAACCACCGGTTCGGGGTCGGAAACGCTAATAGTGCGACGAGTAGCCTGAGTAAGCTGTTCGTTGCCTTCGCCCTGGGCAATGCCCAGCTTTTCCGATGCGTTAAAGCTCGATTCATCAGCGTTTTGGCTCGCGCGAACCTGCCCAATACCAATAGTAGAAGCGTCGCCTTCGATAGCACCCGAAGCAATGCCCATACCCACAACCAAAGTAAGCACCGTTGCGGCAACGGCAGCAAACATAAAGCCAGCCAAAGCGGGCTTACCAGTTGCCATATGTCGACGAGTACGGGCCACTTCTGCTGCCTTCTACTCTTCCTCGCGCAGTGTATGCGCAATTATTGGGCAGCGAAGTGTAATGAAATAGCGTAAATACTGCCTATACCATTAAAGTAACTGTGTATTATACCTTTCTCGCCTCCGTACCTCCAAGCCAACTAAGACTTTTTTGCCCCTCTTGTTTACGTAGATCTGCGCAATAAGAGGGCCAAAATGAGGTATGTTACGAGCGTGAGCAGGGGCGATGCAAACCCAAGAAGAACTGCAATGGTACGAACAATCGTACTATCAATGCCAAAATACTGCGCAATTCCTCCACACACGCCAGCTACGCGATAATCACTTTTTGAACGTTCAAATACCGCTGTCGTACCGCGACCCGCCTGCGAACGTTCGAAAACATGGGCAAATTTTCCCTTTCGCGAAGCCCAAACCACATAGATGCCCACCGCAAGCAAGGCAAGCGGAATAACCAAGCGCGAAAGCTGGCGCATCCACACAAGGGCATTGGACCACCACGTATTGAGCCCGCCCATAAGCAATACAATGCCCAGAACGACCAAGACGCCACCAAAGACAATCCAGGCTTGTTCGTTTTTTGTACAATCGCGAAATCGCATGCGTGCTACTTCCGCTCCAAAATACTGTCAGGACTAAAAGGTAAGGAAACGCCCAGCTCCAGCGGGCCTTCATGCAGGCTAAAGTATGCCCCCACTATCAGAAATGCCACCAAGGCAAAACCGGCACACACTATAAGCGTATTGGTCTTTGACGCTCGTCCCATGATAAAAAGACCCACCGCGATAAGCAAAAATGGACCTGCCTGGGTAACCCACGCATTCATGTCGACCGTAAAAATACCAAGCGCCGAACTTAAGGCTATAAGCGCTACGCAAATGATAAGAATTCCTGCCGAAAAGCCCGTGGTAAGGGGCTTTGAAGCACCGGGGGCTGCCTTAGATGAAGTGCCCGAGGCTGCCTTAGGTGAAACGCGCGATGAATACGTCGAAGACGGGGTCGGTCCTGCGTTCGATGTGCGCGACGCATTCTGGTAATACGCTGCAGCTGGTGCGGGAGGCACCGGGTGAATGGCTGTATTCACATTTTGCGTTTGTGGAGCAGGCGGCGTGGCATTTACCACCTGTTCATATACGTCCGACTGAAACGACGCAGGGTCAACATCGACGGTGTTTTCCTGACTTGGTTTTATGGGAAGAATAAGCCATACCGCAAGATACACAAGGGCAAAAGCACCCGCGGTCAAAACCGTGAGCACTACCACAAGCAAGCGCACCAGGGCAACATCGAAGTCGAGGCGTTCGGCAATGCCGCTACACACACCACCCAACATACCGTTGGGGTTTCGGTAAATATGCGCGCCTTCCTGCGCCAAAAAGCTTCCCTTTCTAGTGAAAACAAATCGTATAAATAAGGTCAAAGCTATTTAAGCACGCCAAAAGAACGCCGCCACCCTGCCTGGGCATTTGTTGCTTAGTTGTAGGTATTCTGAAACGAAGTGCGTCGCGCGACCTATGGTTGTGCTGGCACCTGGATCTGAGCTTGCTGTTGCGTACGCGGCTTAAGCCAGTCAAGCCAGGCTGCGCCGTCTTCTTCGGTTACATCCCACAAAAAGGACGTGGTGCCTTGTACACCCGCAGCCGTTACTGCCCCGATAGTGGTAACGCCCGCTGCCTTCTGGAAGGGGTTTGTTCTCGTATAGACATCCTGAATTTTTTGGCGAGGCAAATAAACAGTTTCAGTACCCAGGCCGTCATTGCACAAGGCAAGGTATTTTTCTGTCATAGCAAAACCGCTGCCGCGTTTCCACCAAACCGTTCCGATAACAATGAGAACTACTTGGATAATAAAGCCCAGGTAGATAAGCACACAGGACACATTAAGAAGCGACACAAGACGCGCTCCTTCCGAGCCGAGTGCAGCCGTTGCGCTTGAGAAAACAAGGTTGAAGCCAATCTGGAACACGATGGTAAGAAGCACAAACCAGAACATGCCATTACGCCACAAACAGCGACGCAAAATACCCCGACGAAACGCAACGACAGGTAAGCCTTTGAACTGCGTGGACGTGGGGCGGTCAATGTATTCAGGAAGAAGGCTATTGAGCAAGCCGTCAACCTGGTCGAGTTTTAAGAAGGGATGAATCACCAAACCACCTGCGTTAAGGTTGGCCTGCGTATTTTGTTCTTCCCCGCTGCTCGCGCGAATACGACCAAGCGACACTTCGCAATAGCCCATGAGCTTGCGGATAAGGGACTGGCGAATAACCACCGACTGAATGCGATTAACATCTATGCCGCTGAAGTCACGCTGCAGAATTCCGCGCTCCACTTCAACACGGCTCCCCCGCCTTCGCACACTAAACGACCCGTACGAAAGCGCCGTCGTGGCCATAGTAAAAAACATCGCGATGAGTAACGACATGAACGTTACCGGGATAACAAAGGCTGCGTAGATAAGGATTTCAGTACCAAAGAAGATCATGGCCACGACAGCAGCGGCGATACATATGAACAGGAATGCAAGCATGCCGCTCACGCTGCTGTGCGAAATACTGGCCAGCAACAATTCTTTGTTGCTGAGGCGACGTTCGAAAGAAATGGGCTCGAGCCCTGCAAAACTTCCCCCATACAAACCACGGAAGTCACCCACGCCCATGTCGCGCGCTGCTTCGTCGAGCACGTTGGAGCCCGCCATGGCAGGAGCATACGCCTGCCCGGGTGCCATAAACTGTGGCATAGGTTGTCCTGCTTCGGCGGCAAGACTATAGGCTTTGCGCATGAACAAATCGGCACGGATGGCTTCGCCCACGTCCAGCTTGACATAGGGCACTTTAATGGCCTTGTTCGACGCACCACCAGCTGTATCGATTTCAACCGTGCACACACCTGCAAGACGCTGTATGGGCGACTGCTTATGGTTAACGCTTTGCACGCGTGCATAGGGTACGTGAACACGGCGTTTCGTAAGAATGCCCGAATAAAGGCTAAATTCGGTTTCGTCGAACACGAAGCTTAAATGCTTATAAGACAGGGCGGTAATGCCCACGAAGATGCCATAGAGCACCGCTAAAGCAAGTACAACAAACAGCAAAATAAGCAGAAGAGAAAAGCCCGCGTCGCCCGCAAACATAAAGCCTTTGACTATGTCCTCGATGCTCGTAAGCACGCCGACAACGAGGGCGGCACCCAAGCCAAGCAAGGGGCTCAACCAGATATAGCTGTGATGCACCTTGTTATGCTGGCCCGTGGGGAACGCAAACGCAGGAAGCCCAGGTTGCGTTCCTTGCCCGAGGGCAGGCTGTGCGGGGGACGTCACATACCCAGGGGCAGAAGGCGTTCCTTGCCCGGGGGCAGGAGAAGCGGGTGTTTGAGGCAACTGCTGGTCCATCTATACGTCCTCACGTGCAATGCGGGCCAGCTCTGCCGCACGGTCGCGCAAATCTTCGGCTATCGAGGCGTCCAAGCCGGGGATTTCATGTTCATGGGCTGCCGTCGAAACGGTCACACTCGCCAAATCAAAGGCGCGCAAAATGGGGCCCTGGCGCGTATCGGTATTTTGCACACGAATGAAAGGAATGATGTAGCGCTTGCGCCAGAAAATTCCCTTGGCAATATCCAGATAATCGGGTGTTATTTCGTAACGCCAACGTGCATAACGAATGGGCGGCAACACCACAAGCCATACGATAAGCAACACGACCCAAACAATGAATCCAATAATGAGCAAAGGTCGCGCGATAGTTGCCGTTTCTGGGAACAGGGTCATAACAAAAAAGCAAATGATAATGGGAAGCATGACCACGGTAATCCAGATAGCGTCATTGAGGCGCCAAACATTTTTAACGCGGGGGTCAAGCTGGTTTGCAGGTAAGGCTTTCATAGGCATTCTTTCGCTGACAAGGTTTCGCTTAATAGTAGAGTACATGGTAGCACCTTCGTGCCCACCTATTCTCTTGGATAAATCGTTGTAGGTTATACGTTAATTAGTTCACGCAGGGCAGCCTTGTCGAGAATTTCAATTTGCCCACGCGAAAGAGCCACCACGCCATTTTCGGCAAAGGTCTTAAGCATGCGTGAAACCGCTTCGCGGGCGCTGCCAATATGGCGTGCAATTTCGTCATGCGTTAGCACGAGTTTATCGCTTTTTTGATGGGCTACTTCGTCGAGCAAAAATACGGCCAGCCGCCCGTCCAAACCCATAAAAAGTTGCTGCTGCATAACCCACATTACATCGCTGAAACGGTCGGCACTTTGCTTGTAGGTATAAGCTTCCAGGGCAAGATTGTCTTCAAGAACCTTGGCATACACGTCGGGGTCTATGGCCAAAAGCGTCGTGTCTTTTTCGGCATCTAAAAACAGATCGAAGGTAATCATATTCAAAATGCAGGTTGCTGCCAGTACGCAGGTTTCGTTTTCGCGCACACGAAACAGGGTGCATTCGCGACCCGAAGCAGAAAGCATATAGGCGCGCAATTCGCCTTCGATTACCAGCAGTACGCCAATGCAATCGTTTTCACCACTGTGAACATGGGCGCCCGCCTTAAATTGGGCAAGACGCGTGCCCGCCATGAGCACATCACGCTGCTGCTTGGTAAAGGTATCCCAAAACGGGAAAAACTTCACAAGATGCCGTTCGAAGTCGGACATAGCTACTCCTATCGACTGACCACGCGCCTACTGCGCCTACGCACGCGCTGCTTGGTCTGCTTCCTGGGCAACATAGAAGGCATGACCACCCGACACATTAACGCAGTCGAAGCCATGCTGCTTCAAGATGCGGCAAGCCACGTAGCTGCGCACACCTGTCTGGCAATAGACATATAAGCGTTTGTCACGGGGCAGTTCGTCCAAATGGTCGCGCAGCTTGTCTAATTCAAAGAATACGGCACCCGGCGCTGACCCACGCTTTTCAATTTCCCAAGGCTCGCGTGCGTCGATGAGGATTGTGTTTTCAGGACGATTGAGCGCTTCTTCCCAAGAAACCTGTTCCACCAAACCGTCAAGCAGGTTGCAGATGGCAAAGCCAGCCATGTTCACGGGGTCCTTTGCCGAAGAATAGGGCGGTGCATAGCACAGGTCGAGTTCGGCCAAGTCACGTGCCGTCATGTTGCCATGGATGGCCGTAGCAATAACATCGATGCGTTTTTCGGCACCTTCGCCGCTCACTGCCTGACCACCCAAAATACGACCCGTCGATGGATCGAAGAGCACCTTCATGCGCACGGGGCTCGAATCAGGGTAATAGGTCGCGTGCGAAGAAGGGCTTAAGCGCAGACAATCATAGGTAATACCCGCGGCTTGGGCAGCGGCTTCATTCAGGCCCGTGGCGGCCACCGTTAAGTCGAACACCTTGACCACGGAAGACCCCAAAGATCCCGTGAAACGGGATTCTTTACCGGCGATATTGTCAGCCGCAATGCGCCCCTGTTTGTTAGCAGGCCCTGCCAGTGGGATATGGGCGTCTTCGGCCGTGACAAAGTTTTTCACCTGCACGGCGTCGCCCACCGCAAAGATGGCGGGGTCGGCTGTACACATGTGCTCGTCCACCACGATGGCGCCTTTCACGCCCAGCTCAAGGCCGGCATCTGCCGCAAGACTGCTTTCGGGGCTTACACCCACGGCCATAATTACCATGTCGAAAGTCTGCTCGCCCACACTACTTTTTACCGTAATGGTATCGCCTTCTTCGACGAGGGCTTCCACGCTTGCACCCAGGTGCAAGTCCACCCCGTGTTCGCGCATGTGGTTGTGCACGAAGCACGCGATGTCGTCGTCCAGAATAGGCAGCACATGGGTCCACCAAATTGTCGACCATTTCAACACCGATGAAACCGCCCCCAATGATGGCAGCAGTTTTGGGACGAGACCCGCGCACAAAGTCGGCTATGGCATAGGTGTCTTCCACGGTGCGCAGGGTAAAGAGGCGCGCAGCATCGGCTCCTGGAATGTTGGGCACAGCAGCCTTGGCCCCAGGGGAAAGGATAAGATAGTCATACGTTTCAATATATTCTTCGCCCGTTTCCAAGTTGAGCACACGTACCTGCTTTGCCGCGCGGTCGATCGCCGTTGCTTCCGTTGCAACGCGCACGTCAATGTCGAAACGGCTGTGCAGACTTTCGGGCGTGTGGATGGTAAGCTTTTCGCGTTCTTCGATAGTGCCACCGATGTAATACGGCAAGCCGCAATTTGCATACGATACAAAACCCGAACGCTCAAGCACGATAATTTCGGCTTCTTCGTTAAGCCTGCGCAAACGCGCGGCAGCCGAAGCGCCTCCAGCAACACCACCAACGATAACTACTTTCATACCCTACCCCTTTTGTTGAACTGATATTCGATTTAACAATAACACGCTCGACACACTTGCAAAGAATTACAAGCGGTAAACTCCGATAAAGTAATCTTATGAAACAAGCTGAGCTTTCGCTTCATAGAGCTTTTTGTCAACACTTTCGATAAAGACACGAGGCTCTGCTTCCCCGTCGTATTCTTCCACGCCAAGGCTCATGCTCACCGTATTGTGACCGCGGACCTCTATGGTAGCCAAACTTTCGTTGAGCGCTTGCTGAACTCTGTCGATATCGAATTCCTTTTCTGTTTCAGCAATCATCATGAATTCGTCGCCACCTGTGCGGAAAACGGCAATGCCATAAGGGGTGAAAACTTCTCTCAAAACCCACGCAACCTGCTTAAGCACCTTGTCGCCTTCGGGGTGGCCGTAGGTGTCGTTAATTTGCTTAAACCTATTCAGGTCACCTTCGATAAGATACAGATGCTTCGTCGCGCCCCTGCGGAACTTATGGATGCGTTCCTGCAAGTCTTGTTCAAAGGTAAAGCGATTCGGCAAGTCGGTCAGGTAGTCCTGGGAAATCATGGCATTGCGTGACATACCGTAGAACAGCAATAATCCAACCAGAACACCCGCCTGCAAAGAAGGTAAGCCCGGTGGCAATAACACTTGCATGCCAGAAAGCAACAAAACAGGCACTGGGAAAAAGGCAGCCGCCAAAAGCCAGCGTCGTTCAACTTCAAGTAAGACTTGCTTGCGGCAAGCAAGCGCCACATACGAACCCAAAACCATATACGAATAATGGATAACCACAGGAAGCAGGGAAAGGCTGCCGCGTACATAGGTCCCCTGTTCGTCCACCTGAAACACCAGCCCATTACTCAGTGAGCTCACAACAAATAAGGCTTCGATTACAGCAGGAATGATTAATATGAATCGATACTTCCTAATCGCTAGTGACTGCGAAGGAAACAAGTCGAGCGTATATAAAAACCAGACATAACCCGGGAAGGCCATAGTACACAGGTAGACCAATTCAAGAACAATATGTCCATTGCGATACGCAGGCACACCGTCTATCATGCGCCAAATGCAGTCAAGGACAAGGGTGAATACAAACATGAGATAAAGCAGGTCGAGCTTGTCGAAGCGCTGCTGACGATTGGTCGTATGACGCAGGAAAAGAAGCACCAAAAACAAGATGCCAAAAATGGACTGTGCCCCTATGTATACTATCTTGATGTCCAAGCAGTACCCTTTCGCCTATTGCAGTATAGCGAAACGGAGGCCAAAAGGCATTCGTTATAATGCAAATATGAGGTCTGAGGCAAACATATTCACCGTGCGTCCCGTGGAAAAGGGCGATTCCGCCTATGCACAAGTAGCGGCCCTGTATAAAGATGCCTTCCCATTTAAGGAACGCTTTTCGCTGCTTACCTTGCGCTTGGTGGCGCGTAAAAAAGAAGTAGATTTCCTTGCCTATTTTGATGCCACCAGCGAAGACGAACAGCTTATAGGCTTAAGTTACACTATCGCAGCAGGCGACTACCTGTATATTCTTTACCTTGCTGTGAACAAGGAGCTTCGCGGCGGCGGTTGGGGTACCCGTATTCTGGAATCCCTGAAACAACGGTTTCCCCATAAGCAGTTGGTGCTCGAAATTGAACCCCTCGATAAATCGGCAAACAACTACGAACAGCGCCTCTCGCGCCTAGGGTTTTACGAACGCAATGGCTTTAAGCGCGTGGGCTACGACTTCTTTGAAGGCAGGGTACGCTACACCGTGCTCGCCACAGGCGACAGCTTCGATGCCCATGCTTTTTCACGAGCCTTGCGCAAGCTTTTCCACGGTCTGTATCGATTTAAGATTCTTCCCGCTACCGACTAGTTATTAGATGCGTCACGTTAAATGGCCCACGTTAAAAGCGCCACGTGCTTTTGCCTACAGGCCCAAGCCCTGCACCGTACTAGCGGTAATAGCGGAAGTAAGCCGCACAGGTACCTTCGTTAGAAACCATGCAAGGACCAACCGGGTTTTCTGGCGTACAAACCTTGTCGAACAAGGGGCAATCATGCGGGGTAATGGAGCCGCGCAGAATGTCGCCACAACGACAGCCCGCATGCTCAAACGTGGGTTCTACTTCGGGTTGGAAGCGTGCGGCGGCGTCGAAGGCAGCAAATGCAGGACGCAGCTTGTAGCCGCTACCGGGAATCGTACCGAGACCACGCCAGTCGGCGTCACAAACTTCAAACACTTCATCGATAATAGCCCGCGCTGTAGGATTGCCCTCTGCCATAACTCCACGAGCGTAGGCAATTTCGATTTCAGCACGCCCCTCGTGCAGTTGCCGCATAAGCATGGCAATTCCTTGCAAAATATGAATACCATACTTCTCCGCGAGGAAGCGATAAGGCTCGGCCCCAATAATAGTACTGACGTGACCAGGCAAAATAAGGGCATCGACCTTTAATTCAGGATCAGCTACTATGGCTTCCAGCGCACCGGGCATATTTTTGTGCGCTACAAAAACACTGAAGTTTTTTAAGCCCAGCGCTGCCGCTTGTTTAATAGATGCTGCCACCACGGGCGTCGTCGTTTCAAAGCCCACACCCGCAAAGACCACCTGACGGTCTGGATTATTTTGGGCAAAGGCAATGGCGTCCAGGGGTGAATAAACCACTTCAACCGCGCGCCCCACCGCCTTTTCAGCAAGCAAGCTCGATGTTGAACCCGGAACGCGCATCATGTCACCAAAGGTGGTCACGGTCACTTCGGGAATTTGCGCCAAGGCAATAAGAGCGTCGATGTCGCGGTTGGCCGTCACGCACACAGGGCAGCCTGGGCCAGACAACAGCTGAACACCTTCAGGCATGAGCGAACGAATGCCATAGCGGCCAATGGCCTGCGTGTGGGTACCGCATACTTCCATCAAGCGCGCGTCGGCCGGGGCCAGCTTTTGAATGGATTCCACCAAGCCGCGCGCAAGCGAGGGGTCTTTGAATGCGCCAAGATCTAGATTTCGCATAATTCAGGAAAATCTTTTATGAGGTCAAGAGTTTCTTCGGCAAATTGAGGGTCAACCACTTCAATTGCGAAACCCGCATGTACCAACACATAGTCACCCACCTGGGCCTGGGGCACCAAGTCCAGGGAAGCGCTACGCTGCGCACCCAAGATGTCTACATTTGCAATGCGGTCTTCGCTTATTTCAGTCACTTTGCCAGGAATTGCTAAACACATACGTCTCTCCTTTGGTAACTTGGCAATCATACCACTACCACCAACAAGGGCTTATGTGCTCACCTGAAAGAAAGGGTATTTGTCATACAATAGAGCTTGAACGGACTACGTAATTCGCGTGAAATGAAATTTGTCCGCATTGTTCGATTGGAATGGCCATGAAAAAGATATTTGCCATCAACCTCGGCGCCACGTCTACCAAAGTTGCTTATTATGAAGATGAGACCTGCGTTGTTCAGGAAAGCATTCCCTTTCCCCCAGAAGGAGCAGGCGAATTCGAAACGCTCGCCGATCAAGCGCCCTTGCGCGCTGAAGCAATCCAGGGCTGGGCGGCAGAACATGGCATAGACTTTTCCGACCTGGATGCCTTCGTTTCACGCGGGGGGCTTACGCGCCCGGTGCCTGGCGGCGTCATTGCAATTAACGAAGCCATGGTTGAACAGGCTCTCAGTGGCGAATACGGCATCCACCCCTGTGGTATAGGGGTCAAGATTGCCTACGACCTCACCCGCGAAACCAAGGCCTTGGCCATAGTGGTCGACTCACCTGTAACCGACGAACTTGAAGATGTGGCGCGCTTTTCAGGCCTTGCCGACGTTGAACGGAGCCCCAAGTGTCAGGCACTCAATGCGAAGGCGTTGGTAAAAGAATACGCACGCAAACAAGGAAAAGGAATCGCAGACGTTAACTTGGTCATTGCTACCATGGGCGGCGGCACGAGCGTGGTAGCCTGTCGGGGCGGGCGCATTATCGACACCAATGACGGCGTTTTGGGCGAAGGGCCTTTTGCTTCCAACCGCTGTGGAGGCGTGCCTTTGGGCCCCATCATTGAAATGTGTTATTCGGGCACATACAGCTACGACGAAATGATGTATCACATCAATGGCGACGCGGGCATGATTTCATATCTCGGAACGGGCGATGCGCGCGAAATCGAACAACGCATTGCCGAAGGCGACGCATACGCCGAAGCGGTACTCGACGCCTTCTGCTATCAGGTGGCCAAGGCCATTGGCGAAATGGCCTGTGCCCTGGAAGGCAAGGTTGACACCGTTGCACTTTCGGGTGGCATGGCTTATTCGGATTTTATCGTGGAGCATATTAGCAAGCGCGTCGAATTTATTGCCCCTGTTATGGTCTACCCGGGCGGCGACGAAATGGCGGCACTGTGGCTGGGTGCCTGGGAAGCTCTAAACGGAGAAACACCTGTTCAGCAGTTTGATTAGCAAACGCACCTGCGCGGCAACTTGAATAGCAACTGTTTGAATAGGAACCGTTTGAATAGGAACCGCCCCACACGCGACAAAATGAGTTGTTATGCGCTTTGATGCGCTGCAACCACAGCCTGGCCAAACGAAATACAGCCGTCGTTGGGCGGCAAATCCTTGTTCATGACAACGGTAAATCCCGCTTCAGCAAGCGCGGGGACCAGCTGTTCGCAGAGGTAGCGATTCATAAATACCCCGCCCGAAAGTACCACGGTAGGTATGTCATAGGCTGCCTGGACCAGCTGCGCAAGCTGCACGATAGCCGCAACAAAAGCGTCGTGGAACTTACGGGCAATGTGGCTAACGGCAAGGCCTGCCACCAAATCATCGAGCAGGGCACGGAACAGCGGTTCGGCATCGAGCAATACCACCGACGTGTCGAGTGCGGTGCTTGTTTCGGTTGCCGTGTTTTTCACGAGCGCAATTTCGTAAGCTTCATGCACAGCCTTTTGTTGGTCGCCTGCCCTTTCTGCACCTGCCTGGTCGTCGAGCGCAGCAGTCAACAGGATGGCCGGTTCGCCTTCATAGTTAGCCCGGAAACACAGGCCCAGAATGGAACTTGCCGCATCGAATAGGCGCCCCACGGACGACGTGTAGGGCGTGTTGATACCTTGTTCTATCATCTGTTCACACACGCCAGCTTCTTCGCCTAAGGCTTCGATTACCTGCTGTGCACCTGGGTGTTCGAGCAGGTCAAACGCCCAAAGCGCGCCATAGGCTGCCCGCAAGGGGTGCTTAATAGCAGCCGCCCCACCAGGCAGCGGGAAGTAGGCAACGTTCGCAAAACGCTCGTATGCAGAAAGGTTTGCAAGCAGCACTTCCCCGCCCCAAATGGCACCATCGGGCCCATAACCCGTTCCGTCAAACGCTATGCCGAGTACCGGACCTTCCAGCCCATGTTCGGCCATGGCGGAAGCGATATGCGCATGATGGTGTTGCACCTGAACAAAGGGCAGGCTCTGATCGGCTGCCCATTTGCTCGTAAGATATTCGGGGTGCATATCACGCGCCCCCAACGTAGGCGACAATTCAAACAAATGCTCATAGCCAGCCTTTGATTCTAGCCAGGCATCGAATGTTTCAAGGTTTTCCATGTCGCCCAAGTGCTGCGAAACAAAGGCACGCTGGCCGTCCAAATAACAGAAGGTATTTTTCTGTTCAGGCCCCGTGGCAAAGACGCAAGGGTTCTGGCTTGGGCGGTCGGGTGAAACTGACTCTTTGCCCCCTTTGTCTTCCGCGTTACCGCCAGGCATGAGCGGCAAAGGAGCATAACCTCGGGCACGGCGGATAAGTTGAATAGCCGTTTCGCCCTTACCAAAATCCAACACGCGTACCACCGAATCGTCGTAGCGCGCACGAATGGCGCGGTTGTTGCCAACCAGGGCATCGGCAATACCCGCCAGTACCCCGCGGGCTTCTTCGTCATCTGTCTGGATGGGTTCGTCGTGGATATTGCCCGACGTGAACACCAGCATGTCTTTGCCCGTTGCTTGCACATAGTCGTGCAAAACCAGATGTTGGAGCGGCGTGGCAGGCAGCATAACACCCAGTTCGGGAAGCTTGTCAGCCAGACCTTCGGCAAACACCACGCCTGTTTTTTTCTTCAACAGGACAATGGGACGAGCAGGCGACGTAAGCACCTTTTCTTCTTCAGGGCTGAGCGTGCAATAGTTACGCACGGCTTCAACATGGGGCACCATAACCGCAAAGGCCTTCCCTTCGCGCTTCTTGCGGCGACGCAATTCTGCGAGCGTTTCCGCGTTGGTGGCATCGCACACCAAGTGGAAACCACCCAAACCTTTTATGGCCACAATCTTGCCTGCCGCCAGCAGTTCCACGGTCTGTGCAATAATCTCGTCCGATTCTTCGCGGTTGTGCGCATCCTTGCCCTTGGAGTTTGACATCAGGGCAAAACTTAACTGGGGCCCACAATCAAAGCAGGCATCTGGCTGAGCGTGAAAGCGACGGTCGGCAGGATTGGCGTATTCTGTCGCGCATGCATCGCACATTTCAAAGTCGCGCATCGACGTCTGAGCACGGTCGTAAGGTAATTCATCGATAATCGTAAAACGTGGGCCACAGTTCGTACAATTAATAAACGGGTAACGGTAGCGGCGATTGGCCGGATCGAAGAGCTCCGCCACACAGTCGTCGCAGGTAGCAAGATCGGGAGACACCAGCGTCGTCTGTTCAACTTCGTCGGCGTCGGAAAAACGAATTTCAAAAGAATCGAAACCTTCCAGCGGCACTTCCTTCATGTCTATGCGCTTTACACTTGCAGCCGCAGGTGCTTCGTCGTGAATAGCCACGACAAATTCATCGACCAGCTGTTCTTCACCCTCGGCATGAATGTGCACGCCATCGACCGCATTAAGCACCCAGCCATTAACCAAATGACGCTTGGCCAAACGGTAGACAAAGGGCCGAAACCCGACCCCTTGAACAATTCCTGTTACGTGTATGTCGAGCGCGTTTAACACCTAGGTAGGTTTCTGCAAATTCGCTGAACAACTTCACCCAGCTGCCGCAACACCACCGACGAATTGTCAGGCAGATGAACATGCATGCAGCGGCGACCGCGTTCATTGAGCACTTTCAAGTCGCCTTCTGCCTGGGCTTTTGCAAGCGCTGCCAAACTGGGAGCTTCTGCGTTGTCCAATTCAATGTCGAGCATTTCATTGGCCGACACAATCAAAAATACGCCATTATTGGGCCCACCCTTTTGCAGCTGTCCCGTGGAATGAAGGTAGCGCGGACCAATTTCCAAACAGGATGCGACGCCACATTCAGCTGCCACCGAATGGCGAATAGTTTCAAGCGCTTCGCGACGGCCTTCACCCGTAAACGGGAGAAACACGTTCAGGGCAAAATAGTCGCCTGGTTTAATGCTGGCCAACAAAGCATGCAGGGCAACTTCAAGCGTACGGGCGCCCTTCAATTCGTCGCCCAGGCGCACCTCGACCGTGCCCATATACATACTGCCAATGGTTTCCTGCACAAAGTCCGGTTCGTTGTGGCCTTCCTTCAAAATTTCGAGCACTTCGTGCTTCGCCGCAGCCACGTCAGGCTGGTCGAAGGGGCACACTTTCATAAGGTAGCCACACATGGCAATAGCGTATTCCCACATAACAAAATGCTCCGCCAGTTCTGGGGCGCTTTCTATGGAAAATTCCAAGCAGGGAATGTCCTTGCTCATGTAGGCATAGCTCATCTCGAAGTTCTTGCGTTCGTCCCACAGGTCGGTCTTGGTCTTGTACATAATGGCGGTACGGTCGCCCGTGTCGCGCGTAAGCACGAGGGGGTCGATTTCGATATTGGGAAGTATGCCCTTGCCTTCCTTGCCCAAACTTTCTGCCACCAACTGTTCAATCCACAGACCCAACACGCGACCACGCTTGGGCGCCAAAAAACTAAACTTGTCACGCCCTGCCACGTAGTTGTCATACAGAAATGCAGCCAACTGAATAGCAGGATTTTCGACGGTGTCTACGCTACAGGCCTGTTCAGCTTCCACTGCATGAGCCATGTAGTCGTCCATGTCTATGCCAACTAAAGCAGTGGGCACCAAACCAAACACGGAAAGAGCGCTATAACGCCCACCCACCGAAGGAACGCCCGAGAAAACACCAAGCCAAGATTCTTCGAGGGCAAGCTGTTCCAATTCGGTTCCTGGGTCGGTAATTGCCACCAAATGCGACGGGATTTTTTCAGGCGCCATTTTGCGCTGCATTTCCTTGCGCACCGCTTGAAGCATAAGACGTGTTTCGATGGTGGTGCCACTCTTCGAAGAAACCAGTACGAGCATCGATTCGGGATTTAAGTCCGTCATGATAGAACGCACCCGCACGGGCGAATCCGAGTCGAGTACGCGAAACTTTATCAACGAAGAATCTTCTTTGTTGAACTTGGTAATGGTCATGGGTGCCTGAGTGGAACCGCCTTCGCCAATAAGCAGAATTGACCGAATGCCGCTTGCCACCGCACGTTGCGCAAATTCTACGATGCTACTCACGGGGTAAGGCGTATTGGTTGCCAGGTCGACCCAACCCATGAAGTCTTGGGCATATTGCTGGGCTTCGGCGCTAAAGTCGTACAGCGTTGCGTCCTTGGCGTGGATACGGCTCGCCACCTTGTTTTCTATAAGAGTTGAAACAGAAGGATACTGGGTATCCGCAATAGTAATAACCACGAAAAAGTCCTCCTAGAGTTCCAGCGCCTTCTTCAACGTGGCCACACGTCGGCGTGAAACAGGAATCTTATCTTCACATTCATCCAAGGTCAGCAGCAGAGTGCCCCCCGTTACCGTTTCGACCTCTTTGACATGAGCTAAATTAACCAAATAACCGCGGTGTACGCGGAAAAAGCCGTGGCTTTCCAGCTTCTTTTCCAGCTGCGAAAGCGAAGACGTGCTGAAGAAGCGGTCGGTGTCGGTTTGCACGTAGGCATAGTCGTCGCGCGCCATAATAAAGCGAATGGTGTCGATGCCAATAAGAATCTTTTTGCCCGCTTTTTCAACCGAAATACGTTCACTGTTCTTGGTTGTGGCTTGCATGCGCACCTGTTCATACACGCGCGAAATAGCTTGTTTCAGGCGGTCGGTTTCCACGGGCTTCAAAAGGTAGTCCACGGCATTAACCGAAAAAGCGTCGAGGGCATGTTCACTATAGGCCGTCACAAACACCACGGCCGGCGGGAACTTCAGATGCTGCAAGGCATCTGCCAATTGCATACCCGTTGCTTCGGGCATACTTATGTCCAGGAAGACCACATCGCAGGGGTGTTCCTTGAGACATTCAATTGCTTCGCGCACGTTGGCTGCTTCAGCAACCACTTCAACCCGCCCAACTTCGTCGAGCAGGAAACGTAATTCCGAACGCGCCGGCGCTTCGTCGTCAACAATGATTGCTTTAAGCACGTTCGTCCTTTCTTTCACCTGCAACTATTAGCTTCATTATACTTGGATAGTTTGCATGCGACCACAATATGCAGCTACCACGCACAACTCCCCTTCAAAAAGAGACGCACGCTCGTGCCCTTGCCTTCTTCGCTTTCTACCTGCATATACGACTCAGGCCCATAATAGCCGCGAATACGTTCCTGGATGTTTTTCATGGCAAGGCCCAAGCCCTTCGAGCTGCCGCCTTCGAAAACTTTTGACTTGGCTTCTTCGCTCATGCCTATGCCGTCGTCTTCAACCACGAGCGTCAGGTCGGCTCCGCTTCTTTGCGCAGAACACTTTATATGCAAGGTGCCTTCGCTGGGCATAGCGTGGCGCACGGCATTTTCAACCAAGGGCTGCACCAAGAAGGCGGGTACGGGGCTTTCCATAACCCCTTCACCCAAATCCGTTGAAAACTGCAGGCGATCCTCGCCAAAACGCGCAATCTCGAAACGCAAATAGCGCTGAGTTTGATCCAGTTCACGCTCCAAGGTAATAAGGTCGGACGCATCTTCAAGGGTACGCCTATAAAAGGTCGCAAAATCGCGCAGCAGTTCGCGCGCCTGGGCAGGGTTGGTGCGCGTAAGGGCCGAAATGGTATTGATAGTATTGAACAAAAAGTGCGGGTTGATCTGGCTTTGCAGCAGCTTGAGTTCCATCGACGTAAAGAGACGACGTTGTTCTTCAAGGGCATTGGCCGAAATCTGCGTGGAAAGCAATTCGGCAAAACCCTTGGCAATAGATTCTTCAGTTTCATTAAGGCGCGCACTCGACGGATAGTAAAACTTAAGTGCGCCAATAGCTTCTTCGCCCTTGAAGAGCGGGGCGATAATGGCAGCGTGGATAACGCTCTTTACCGGGAGCCCGATTTCTTCCTGGGTACGCAGGATGCGCATTTTAGCGTCTTGGATAACTGCCTGGGTTGCTTGGGTCTGAATAGACGAACCTGTTTCGTTATAAGCCTTGTCGCGACCGGCGTAACCAAGGATCCGCTCCTTGTCGGTTATGGCCACCGCAATAGCCGAACTTGCTGGCAACATGAGCTCGCACACTTCTTGGGCGCTCACCGTGTCGAGGCCACGGCTCGTCATTGACTCGAGCGTGTCCCCTGCAAGCGTGAGCATGGCATTTGACTGGGAAGCACGAATGCGGTCGGGGTCGAGCCAGGTACCTAACAGAATCAAAAGACTTGCCGTAAAAGCCAAACCTGCCATAAACAAGGCCGAGATACTTCGGTCGGGGCTCACCAGATTAACAAGCAAGAACCCAGCCGAAACCGCCGCCACAATAAGGAGCATTATGTCGAAAAATCGGACTCTTGTTTGGGGGGTGTAGTCCATAGCTCAACTTCCTAGAAAATGATTTCGTTAACGACCAGCAATACGGAAACCGCCAAGAGGAACACGCCAAACATGATTCGTAGAGTGCGCTCGGGTATACGCTTAATGTAGTTCGCGCCAATAACAGCACCAGGAATAGAACCGGCGGCCATGGCCAGGCCTGCTAGTATTTCGACATTGCCATAGATTCCCTGGGTAATAGCACCTGTGGTGGCAAGAATACCTACCGCAAACAAAGACGTTCCCGATGTTTGCTTCATGGGAAGACCAGCACCCGC
>CAJOJB010000048.1 GCA_905234635.1 uncultured Eggerthellaceae bacterium
ATAACCCCTTCATGTACGACAATGTTCAGGCTGCAACCGACGTGGCCAACGACATCGCGCGAAGCGGTGCAGACATCGCCCGTGAAGGAGCGGCTCTAGCAAGCGAAATGAAAGATGCCATGGATGATATTAAGTCCATGCTCGACATTAAATCCTGGCTCAAATAATTCTGGGAAATTGGGGTCGGAGGATTTTGTCCCAAAAATGGGAAATTGGGGACGGAGGATATTGTCCCAAAAATGGGAAATTGGGGACGGAGGATATTGTCCCAAAAATGGGAATTTGGGGTCGGAGGGATTTTTCCCAAAAGGGGCCAGAGTAAAAATGAGACAAAGGGTTTCTGTTGAAGTATTTCCTTGATTTCAGAACTATTTCAGCTAAATAAATCGGTAATATATCGAAAGTTTATTTCTCTTTCCAAGCATAATTAATCTGCTCTATGCGTATTCTTACGGCATGCATCTTATTACCATGGCAAAAGACAAAGAGCTCTCGTCAAAATAGGTCTTGCACTGCACCATAGGGCACCTGAAGATCGTCTAGAGGGCTTTAAGCAAATCATTCTAGACCTCGCATATTGCAATGAATTCACCTGGTTTTGCCTGCCCATTATCAAAAAATGGGACGATGGCAACGACCTGATATTCGAGATTGCAAAGCAGGTATATGGGTGGGGCAGGGTGCATGCATGTGTGTTCCTGGAACCGGAGACCTGGGAAATTAGGCAGCGCTGCTCGACGAAGGCCCATGTCGTGGTATCAGTCTTGTTGAAAACCCCAAGATTGCAATACGTAAATTCCTCACCCAGGCACAAAACTTTGAGCTGAGTTCCGATGATTATGAAGTGATTAAGGCGATAAAAGAACGCTGGGATGGAGACGAGCAAATTGCCAGCCTCTGCGAAGGCCTCATACATAGATAGGCAAGGATCACCATATAAGTGTGATTTATCATATAAGTATGATAAAAGTGTAACAAGCTTGGACAAACGAGTGTCGAGGAGATTGAAGCTTTCTTAACGAGTACGCCTTTCTAGGAAAGGGCATAAATGGGCAACTTTGCTTTTATTGATAATCAGAACTTATATATGGCAACAACAAAGAACGCTTCTGAACCATGGAAGCTTGATATGCAGCGTCTTCACGAGTATTTAAAGAAAAAATACAAATGTGATGTTATTTACCTATTTATGGGAGCATATAAGCAAGACCAAACTTGGAGATATACGGAATATCAAAAGATTGGCTATGTCCTCATCCACAGAGAGCACGGCGAGACCCTAAAAGGAAAGAAAACGGGAAGTGTCGATACGGACATTGTTTTTCAAGTTATGCACGACTTGGTTGAAGAAAGAAACTTAGATAAGGTCGTTTTGGTTTCTGGGGATGGAGACTATAAACGAATGGTCGACTACCTAATCAAAAAAGACAGGTTTGAAATGATTTTGCTTCTCTGTAAAGAACGTGCATCTTCTCTCTACAAGGCTATCTCAAATAAGCACTATGCCTATCTTGACACGAAGGACATGAGGACAAAATTGGGGAAAGTAAAGGGCGGTGAGCTAAGGTAGTTAACCGTCGCAAGCCGCCCGTTGAGACCCCTATTTTTTAGGGCATCAGGAACGGTATTGTAAACCCACTGGTTATTTTGGGCACGAATTGTTGATTGGTCTGATTGGTTGTTGAAGCACTTCCTGGATTTCGGAACTCCTTCAACAGACAAATCGGAATTTAGAAAGGATTATAGAATTTGAAAACGGAAACAACAGTAAAAAAGTATGGGAAGATTTTTAAGAAAATCCTTTTAACAGGAAACTTCCCTGATCCAGATAGAAAACAGGAAGCTTTTGAAAAAAGGCTAACCGAGATGTATACCTCTAAAAAATATATGGAGCATAACATATATCCAACAACAAACACAGAATATATCTATGCGATCATTGCCATGTGTCTGGAATTAAAAGAATTTCAACTGTCAGATAAAGAAATCATCGATACCATAAACAGTGGATTCAGCAGTAAAAGAAATTTCTATAAGTGCCTAATGAGATGCATCGACCTGCTCCCCAACAGTTACCAGATTGCCAAGAAGTGGAATATTTCCGATCACGATAATCGTGTGAGGGATGGCAGTATTATTTATGACCAATTTGATGTATCCGATGGAATAATTGAATACAACATATCCAAATGTGCATATGTAGAGATGTTCGAAGCATACGGAATCCGATCACTGTGTAAAATCTTCTGTATGACGGACACAACTTATTACAGTAATCTTAAGAAACACGTTGAGTTCATCAGGTTTTCAGATCTGTCTGATGGAAGCTGTTGCCATGACATCATTATAGATAGAAAAAAGATGAACAGCTGACAAATTCGAATTTACCGAGGCCTACTCTTTGCAGTAGACCTCGATTGCTTTATTCGCGAACTCTGCTGTTCCTGCGCCTCCTACTGCATCGATGTTGGTGGTAAACTCGCCACCACCAGCATACATCTTGCCAAGGCCGCTTAAGACTTCGTTCGTGCAGGTGTAGAAGTGCTCGGTAATAAAGTCTTGTAGTTTCTTTACGAGATCCTGTGCTTCCTTGGAGCCGGGATCTTTTTCTTTGATCTTTCCGAACTCTCCGAAGATCTCCTCCATCATCTGTTCACCGACAGCATTGAAATCTTCCTTGGCTTCTTTTTTCTTTTGCTCGTATTCTTTCCACTGCGGGGTATTGCCCCAGGATGCTTTTGCCTGCTCGGCATACTCATCGATCTTTGTGGTATCGAATGCTTTGAAGTCTGTCTTTTGTTTGTTTTCCATATACTTCACCCCTAATAATTTCATCCCACGCGCTAGGAGAATCAGGTTCTCCAGGTGCTCTTTTTTCATTTCCAAAAGTTTGATTTGCTGTTCTAATGCCTTGTTCCGGTCGAAGTCCGGGCTGTCTATGATTCCCTTGATGTCTTTTAACGGGAATTCCAGTTCCCGGAAGAGAAGGATGATCTGTAATCTCGAAAGTGCTTTTTCATCATAGAGGCGATATCCGGCCTCGGTATATTCTGCAGGCGGGAAGAGCCCGATCTTGTCATAGTATTGTAGCGTCCGGATGCTGATGCCAGTCAGCTTGCTTACTTCATGGACAGTCATCATTTCTTTACTCATCTTAGACACCCCCTTTCGCAGCCCACTATAAACTATGACGCTACGTCAGAGTCAATCATTTTCAAAAAGTATTTCAAAAAGTTTTATGCAGTTCGGGAAATACCGTCCACATCTCTAAGGTGTAGGGCGCTTAGCCCTCAAATCAGCAAATTCACAACTGCATAGTCAGCATTCTGATTACGTTCTGCATGAGGGGAGCGACATCTGTTCCGGCGCGAGTCCAATCGTTTTGGTGCGAGCAAAGGAGACAGGAAAGAGGTCACTGGTCCGACTTTTTCGCGATGAGCTTTATGCAGCATCATGGTTGAAGCACTTCCTGAATTTCGGAACTCCTTCAACTTATAGCATTATATGACACTTTGCTCCAACACGTTTCTCCTGGTAACTAGGTTCTCCCGTAAGATATTCAATATGCGTCCACTGCTTTTCAGTCATGGTTAGCAGGGTTATACGACCTGTTGGTGGGATATGTGGTATGCCGCAGTTATCCCTTATGTTTTAGGGGCGCAAGTAACAAAAAAGCCCCGCCGAAGCAGGACTTTTAGTTCGTACTATGTCGCGTGTGTTAGGCGCGTTCGACCTTACCGGCCTTCAGGCACTTGGTGCATACGTTAGCCTGACGCACATGACCGTCCTGGCGAATGGTCATCTTCTGAATGTTGGGCTTAAAAGTGCGATTGGACACACGGTGGCTGTGGCTGATGCTGCGCCCAGCGCTGGGTGCCTTGCCGCAAATTTCACATACCTTAGACATTTTCCATCACTCTTTCGTATTCATACGCGCCCCCATTCAGGCGCTTCTTTCTCAAAACAGCCTACGTACTATATCACACCGTGCGCATTTGTCCAGCGTATTCCATATTTCCTGCGTGTTCCTGCACATTAAGGGGGGGTGCGTGCCAAAAATGCCGCGCTGTGGCTGTTAATGTGGAAATGCGCCACGGCACCTGCGAACAGCACAAAAGCCCGCATGCCATGCGCTATACTAATCAGTTGGAATAAATACCTAAACGACTGCAGCATATTTGAAAGGATTTCACATGACTCAGCAGATTCCTGGCGAACTTCATGTAGCCAACGACGTATTGGCCGACCTGGCTGGAAACGCTGCTATGCAGTGTTATGGCGTGGTGGGTATGACTGCGGCCGACATGGCCGACGGCATTGCAACCCTGCTTCCTGCAAACCGCCTGCGTCGCGGTATCGTGGTCACACCCGAAGAAGGTGGCGTCCACGTAGACCTGTATGTGGTTATTGAATATGGCACGAATATCACTGTGGTTTCAAAGAACCTGGCCGACTCGGTAACCTTTGCGCTGCAGCAGTATGCGCAGGTCCCCCTTACGGGTGTGGACGTGCATGTTCAAGGCGTTAAGGTTCGCAAATAGCGGCCACCGCGCACAAATCAAGCGAGTAATACCTCGAGGAGAATCGAAGACCCATGCCTGAAACATATTCAAGCAACGACATAATCAATGCGTTCGCAGTTGCGGGCCGTACGTTGGCGGAACGCAAAGAAGAAGTGAACCGCTTAAACGTTTTCCCTGTGCCCGACGGCGACACGGGTACCAACATGAGCTTGACCATCCAGTCGGTGGTCGACAATCTGGCGGCTTTGCCCATTGGATCTTCTGCAGAAGATATTCGCCATGCCATTACAACAGGTGCTCTTATGGGTGCGCGCGGTAATTCGGGCGTTATCACAAGCCAGATTCTGCGTGGCCTGTGTGAAGGCATGGAAGACGCAGAAAGCTTTGATGTGGTTTCCCTAGACAAGGCTTTTGCACAAGCGCAAGCCACGGCCTTCCAGGCGGTACGCAAGCCCGTTGCCGGTACCATTCTGACGGTTTTGAAGGACTCTGCCACGGCTGCCAAGCATGCGCGCAAGAAGAAAATGACTATCGGCGCAGCGCTTACCTACATCGTGGGTGAAGCCTACGCCAGCGTGCAGCGTACCCCTGAACTGTTGCCCGTACTGGCCGAAAATAACGTGGTGGACGCCGGTGGCTTTGGTCTGGCTATTTTGCTCGATGCCTTTGCAACGGCTCTTATCGGCCGTGAAGCACCCCTCGGCGACGAACTGGCTGCTTCACGTACGGCGGCACCCAAGGTTGAAATTGAGCAAATCAACGACTGGGCAGGTTCGCAGTATCGCTATTGCAACGAATTCCTGGTCGACTCGACTACGCTGGACGTAAACGAAGCTCTGGAGTTTTTGGCCACCATGGGCGACTGCGAGCTGTGCGTTGGCGCTGTGCCAAAATTCAAGGTTCATGTACATTCCAATACGCCCGACAAAGTGCTGGCCTACTTCCTCGAACGTGGTCAGATTTCGGAAGTGTTTATCCATAACATGCAACTGCAAAGCGAAGAACGCAGTGCCAAGATTGCGGCGGACGCGCAAGACGCACCCCGTAAGGCCCTGGGCTTTGTGGCCGTTGCAGCGGGCGAAGGCAATGCGAAGATCCTCGAAAGCCTTGGTGTCGATGTGGTTGTTTCTGGTGGGCAAACCATGAACCCGTCTACCCGCGACTTGCTCGACGCCGTGGACAAGACCAACGCCGATGCGGTCATTATCCTGCCCAACAATTCGAACATCATCCTGGCAGCTAACAGCTGTGCCGAAGTATCCAATATTCCGTGCGCAGTGGTGCCTACCAAGAGCGTACCCCAAGCTTTTGCGGCCATGTTTGCCGCGAATGAAGAAGCTGGTCTGGAAGAAAACGTGGAGGCCATGACAGAAGCTGCAGCGGAGATTAAGACAGGCGAAGTAACCCAGGCTATCCGCGACAGCCACGACGCGCATGGCAACCCCATTGCCAACGGCGACACCATTGGTATTGCCGACGGTTCCATTGAAGCGGTAGGGAAGAGCACCGAAGAAGTAACCTTGGACTTGCTCGAAAAGATGGGTGTCGAAGACGCTGACACGCTCACTATTCTGGCTGGCGAAGGATACGCCGACGACGCATTTGATGCCCTGGTTGCCCAGATCGAAGAAAAGTTCGATGACCTGGAAGTGGACGCTCATCGCGGTGAACAACCTTTGTATCCAGTACTTTTCTCACTAGAGTGAACCGTCTTGAAGCAACATTAACGCTCGATGAGCGCGTAAGCCGCGTGCGAGGTGTTTCTGCGGCGCGTGCCAGCGTACTTTCCAAGCTTGGTATTGAAACGGTGCGCGATTTGCTTACGCATTTCCCACGCCGCTACATAGACCTTAGTGCTGTTGCCACTGTGGCAAGCGCAGAGCTGGGTAAGTCCTTTACTATTGCGGGCACCGTGCACGACGTGGTGCTCAAACGCCCCAAGCGCATTCCCTTAGTTGAAATAACCCTGGTCGACCAAACTGGCACCATGATTATCACCTGTTTTCGCCAACCATGGCTTGCCGACCAGTTGCGCAAAGGCGATGCCATTGCTGTTTCGGGCAAGGTGGAATTTAATTACGGTTTCAAACGTATGACCAACCCCTTTATTGAATCCTTAACCGAAGAAAATGCAGGTGAGGGGCGCATTATTCCCGTGCATCCAGCAACCGAAAAGATTACGACTGCCTGGATGCGTCGTTTTATAGCCAACGCGCTTGAAGACTGCACGGGCACCGAAGACCCTCTGCCGCTTTCTTTGCGCACGCGCTATCGCCTGTACAGCCGATATAGTGCGCTGCAGGCCATTCATTTTCCTCAAAGCATGGACGAAGTGGACCAGGCGCGGCGCCGTTTGGTGTTTGAAGAATTGCTTTTGCTGGAATTGCATCTTATGCAGCAAGGCCTGCGTAATGCAGCGCGTGGCGGGGCGACCGTCCATGTGGTGGATGGCCCTGCGGTGCGCGCTCTTGCGGGCGCGTTGCCATTCCAATTGACGGAAGAGCAAAACCAGGCACGTGCAGAAATCCTTGCGGCTATGGCAGCGGACGCGCCTGCGAACCACATGCTGCTCGGTGATGTGGGCACGGGTAAAACAGCGGTGGCCGCCTTTGCGCTTGCGGCTGCGGCCGACACGGGCACCCAGGCTTTAATGATGGCGCCCACCGAAGTACTGGCAAACCAGTACGGCCAAGCGATTGGCCCCTTGCTCGATGCCGCGGGGGTAAGCTGGGCTTTGCTCACGGGTTCAGCCAATGCAGCCGATCGCGCGCGCATAATTGAAGCTCTGGCCACGGGCGAGCTGACGGTGCTCTTCGGCACTCATGCCTTGCTCGAACCCGACGTGGCGCCGCGTGCGTGCAGCCTGCTTGTTATCGACGAACAACAGCGCTTCGGCACCGAACAGCGTGCGGCCCTAATCGCTAAAGGAACAGGCGCGGCCGACGTTTTGTCCCTAACGGCTACGCCCATTCCGCGCAGCCTTGCGCTTGCGTTGTACGGCGACATGACTTTAAGCTACATTCGCACGCGCCCGCGCAATCTGGCGGGTACCACAACCCATGTGTTTGGTTTTGAACAGCGCGGCGACGCCTATGATATTGTGCGTGCCGAACTTGAAGCGGGACATCAGGCTTTTGTGGTGTGCCCTTTGGTTGGGCAGCCCACGCCCGAACCAACCGAAGAAGACGAACAGGATGCTATTCAGGTTTCTATTGAAAGCGAAAGCGACTTTGAAGCTTTTGAAGAACCCAACGCCCATGCGGCTCTCAAGGAAGCGGACATCTTACGCAAACAAGTTTTCCCGGGCTACGAAGTTGCTGTGCTCCACGGGCGCATGCCTTCCGAAGAAAAAGCGCGCGTCATGGACGCTTTTCGCGCGGGTGAAATCGACATCCTGGTAGCAACCACGGTTATTGAAGTGGGTGTGGATGTACCCAATGCCACGGCCTTAATCGTAGAAGATGCTGACCGCTTTGGCTTGGCGCAGCTGCATCAGTTGCGTGGTCGCGTCGGTCGTGGCGAACATCCTGGTCAGGTATGCCTTATTTCGCGGACCAAGTCGCCCGTTGCGCTGGAACGCCTTAGTGCCATGGAGCGCACTGAAGACGGTTTCGAACTTGCGGAATACGACTTGAGCCTGCGTCGCGAAGGTGACATTTTGGGTAATCGTCAGCACGGTGCTTCGGTGCTGAAGCTGGTTAACGTCATTCGCGACAAGGCCATTATTGAAGAAGCTCATACGCAGGCTGCTGCGCTTTTGGGACAAGACCCAAACTTGACTCAGCCCGAACACAAGGCGCTTAGCTTTGAACTGGCGCGTGCTTTTCCGTCTGCCACGGGCAAAAGGAGCGGCTAGATGCAAAGGATCGACTAGATGCGCGTTATCGCCGGCGAATATAAGGGGCGAAACCTGAAGGCTCCGCAGGGGAGCAATACCCGTCCTACCACCGACCGCGTGCGCGAGTCGCTTTTTAGCACCCTGGCTAGTGCGCGCGGTGGTTTTGAAGACGCGGTTGTGCTCGATGCTTTTGCTGGGAGTGGTGCCTTGGGTATCGAAGCACTTTCGCGTGGTGCCGCCTT
>CAJOJB010000049.1 GCA_905234635.1 uncultured Eggerthellaceae bacterium
GGATCTCCCGCTGCAATGTCATTAAGTTAAGGGCTGAAAGTCTTGTCGTTCAAGGATTCTATGAGCTTAACTTAATGACATTGTCTCCCGCTGTGGTCATCGTGCCAGGGGTGTCAGAAATGAATAAATGAGTAGATGGATAAATAGTTATATTCATTATCAAATACCTCAGAAAAGTTGTAGGGACAGTGTGACAACGAAACGTAGAACGCCAGGGAGTCAGGGAGTCGGATGCTGAGGGAGAGAAAGATCAGTTCTGCTTACTTTAATACTCTAAAGAATTAAAGTAAGCGCTGCCTTATCTGGCTAAGCTCACTGCTCTCTTCACACCGTACCCTCTTCTGTTGTGTTACTATTCACGGGACTTACAGGAGTTTTGACCACGTACAGATCGCCCGTCAGGACAGGAACGACACAGGACAACATATATGTCGCCTTATGTCGCATTTTCTCATTGGTTATGCTTAATATAAAAAGGTTCTCAAACAGTTTTTGAGTATTATGTGAATCATTTTATTAACATAACGTGCAGCCCCGGAAGTATTTGTGTCGCGCCTCCCCGCACCTCCCATGCCATCAGACTGGCGACGCAAGGCTGGATCAAAGGGACAACGAGCCCGACTAATAAAGTGTAACACAGTGTCGAGCCTGAAGCGCTGCGCAGGCACAGATTCCAACATATATAGGTATAGAAATTGGAATATAAAATTAATTAATATTTATATCACCGTGCGCTCTTCTGTGAGTAGCTGCAGTAGTGACATGTATTGATATGTATAATTTATGTATAATTTATGTATAATTTATGTATAATTAATATAATTTAATTATTGAATAATAGACATGTAAAACCCGCATATACTTGCGCTCGCACATCATTGGCAGTCGTCGAGCGATGTCGTATATACCGTATATACGACTGACATCTTACAGACAGTCCGGATGCAGGGCGACCACAGAAGAGCGTATGAATATGGAGGTATTTAAGGGTTTTCTATCAAATAATGAGATGAAAGCAGATAAATTCGGATGTCAGTAATCCGTATAGTGTGATACTCTACGACAACACATTCCCAAGGCCTATAAATAATATAAATATATGTATTTTTCATATTCGCTATGAGAAAAACGTGCCAGAACTTTAAAATAGAACATAATCTGCAAGAAACCATTATTAAGCTATGTCATTATATACTATTTGCCTTAGAACTGTCAATACCCCCCCCGACACGCATAACCAAGGGGCTAACCCAGGTACGCTGCAGACAATTCTTCACGCTAGCCTCTGGTAGCAAGGGAAGCTATCGTCATATCACAGGGTGTTTAGGTTCTCGAGTTCTTTCGCTAGACCATGGCAGCAGGAGGAAGCTGGGCGCGCTTGTAGGCATAGCCTTCGGCCCGTACAATAATGCGCTCTATCTCTTCAACTGGCGTGGCGTCCGTTGCAAGCGCTTCGGGGCTTTGCCCCTGCTCGAAATATCCCATCAAAATACGATCGAGTTCTGGGTAGGCAATGCCCAGGCCCGCTTCATCGGTTTGGTCGGGCGCCAGTTCGGCGCTGGGCGGCTTGCTAATAACATGCTGCGGAATAATGTCGTCGCCACCCTGTTCACGAGCCTGTTCGTTAAGCCAATTCGCAAGCTCGTAGACTTCCGTTTTATACAAGCCGCCGATGGGTGCGAAGGCCCCTGCCGTATCGCCATAAAGTGTGGAATAGCCCATCCAGGCTTCGCTTAAGTTGCCGGTATTTACGAGCATCCAACCGTGGGCATTTGAAAGAGCCATGAGCGCCACCATGCGCAGGCGCGCCTGGGTGTTTTCGCTTGCCAGACCTTCGAAGGTACCGCCCGTGTGGGGAGCAAGTTCTTGCGCAAGGGCTTCGTAGGTGCCCATGATTGAAATGCTTTCGGTTTGAATGCCCAGGTTAGCGGCTAGTTCCAGCGCGTCGGTACTTGCATGGTCGGTGGAGTAAGGCCCAGGCAATAGCACACCATGCACGTGCTCCGCACCAAAGGCTGGCACACACAGGGCTGCCACCACGCTCGAATCCAGCCCGCCCGAAAGGCCAATAACGCAGTCGGTGAAACCCGCTCCGTGCGCGAATTCATCAATCTGCGTGATTATGTTTTCACATACCAGCCGTGAGTCCATGCGTTTCCTTTCAGTCTAGGAAATGTCCTCTTTTTGGGAAAATATCCTCCGACCCCAAATTCCCAAAAATTATTGGACGGCGCGGATTTTAGCAGCGAGCCACTCCGCCCATTCGTCCACGCCTTCGCCCGTGGTGGCCGCCATACGGAAAATGGGCGCCTGCGGGTTCAGCTGACGCACCGCTTCCGTAAAAGCTTCTTCGTTGAAGTTGAACACGGGCATGGTGTCCACCTTGTTTAACACCACCGCTTCAGCCACTTGGAATACACCAGGGTACTTGAGCGGCTTGTCGTCGCCTTCGGGCACGGAAAGTATCATGACCTTGGCGTTTTCCCCCAAGTCGAAGTCGGTTGGACACACCAGGTTACCTACATTTTCAAGCAGGATAAGGTCGAGGGCGTCCAAGTCGAGCACGTCGAGTGCCTTGCGAATCATATTGCTTTCCAAGTGGCAGGCACCACCCGTGTTAATTTGCACGGCCGCTATGCCTTGGGCCTTAATCTTTTCGGAGTCTACGCTCGATGCGATGTCGCCTTCAATAACCGCAATGTTGAATTCGTCACGCAAGGCTTCTATCGTGGCCAAAATGGTCGAGGTCTTACCCGAACCAGGCGACGCCAAAATGTTCAACACGAAGACATGCTTTTCCGCAAATAGGGCACGGTTTTCCTGGGCCAGCGCATCGTTTTTTGCCAGGATAGGCTGTTCTAAATTGATTTGCATACACACTCCCTCGTCGGGTAGGTTACTTCTCTATGGTCTTGGGTCCTCGTCGGTTAGGCCATTCCTCAAACTCTTGTTCCCTAGTCAGGCAGGTCAACTTCAATACTATCGATTTGCATTTCCTTGCCCGCAATAAGTTCCGTAAACGGGCTGCCACATTCGGTGCAGGTCATATGAAAGCGATCGTGTTCGTATTCGGCGCCACATTCCTTGCAACGGCTCTTGGGGCGCACCATGTTAATGTGTAGCTTCGCCCCTTCGCACATGGTGCCTTCGGAAAGCGCTTCGAAGGCAAACTCGAGCGCATCCTGAATAGCTTCGGTCATTTCGCCCACGGAAAGCGTGATGTCGGTCACACGAACCGCGCCCGCATTACGCGCAGCTTCTGTCACGGAGCTCATAACCCCTGTCATTAAACCCAGTTCATGCATTACTTTTCGGCTTCTTTTTCGGCCTTTTTGGCGGCCTGAATTTCAGCCCATTCTTCTTCCCATGCAGCGTCTTCAGCTGCCAGGCGTTCAGCTTCTTCCTTTTGCTTCTGAATCTTGTTGCCCAACACAAGGCGCGCTGCCAGCATAGAAACTTCGTAGAGGCTAATCATAGCGCCAAACAAAAGGAGCATGGTGATAGGCGAAGCGTCGGGCGTGATAAGCGCCGAAATAAGCATGAGCATAATGTAGACCGTGCGCCAGGCCCCGCGCAGCTTGGCGTAAGGCACCACTTCGAACACGGTAAGGTAGAAGACCACGAGCGGCAGTTCAAAGGCAAAGCCAAAGCCAATTTCGAACTTAATAATAATGTCGATCCACTGCTTGGCTTCGGGCAGGATGGTTGCGAAGCCCATGCCTTGTTCGGTGAGCCATTCGAAAGCCGGGTGCAAAATGACGAGGTAGCAAAACACGGTACCAAAAACAAACAGCACACAGGCGATGGCAAAGGTGGGAATAAACCACTTGCGCTCGTTGGGCTTCAGTGCTGGCAGGAAGAAGGCCAGCGTCTGCCAAATAATAACGGGCATGCACGCTACCAGGGCTGCCCACATGGCCACCACGAAACGCACGCCAAAGGCATCGAAAGCGCCCATGTATACCCAAGCGGGTGAGCCGTCTTCATTCATAGGAATAAGGTCGTTAATGGGTAGGATAAGGAAGTTTGCGATGGTAGGTGTTGCCATATAGAACACCAACACAGCAATAAGCAAGCACACCACTACGCGCACAAAGCGCATGCGCAGCTCACCGAGATGGTCGAAAAGGGGCATGCGCGCAGGACCGACTGGCATGCTATTCCCCCTTTCCTTCCGCAGGTGCGTCTGCAACACTTGGCGCAGCAGAAGCGTTTGCGTCATCCACCGCATCTGGCGTGGCGGAAACGTTAGTGTCGTCCGCTGCATCGAGCGCTTCTTCCACCTGCTTGTCTATAGGTTCAGCTGCAACCTTTTGAGCAGCGGCTTCTTTCTTAGCGTCGCCTTCGCTTTCGGCCTTTTTGGGCTTGGGCTTCTTTGCCACAGGCTTAGTACCGTAGAGTTCTTCAGCCGTCGGCTTCTTCTTGGCCGCCTGTGCTTCTTCGGCAGCCTTGGCTTCTTTTTCTTCAACAAGCTTGGCTTCAACGGCAGCTACAGCCGCTTTGCCTGCTTCTTTAATGCCTTCGTAGTCGGCGCCTGCTTCGGTAGCAGCTTCTTTCGCAGCCTTTTCGGCTTCACGCTTTGCGGCAAGTTCTGCCTTGCGTTCGTCGGCCGCCTTACGCGCCGCGCGCTGCTTGTCGTAGCGTGCCTTGCGTTCCGTAAAGCTTTCGCCGCGGTCTTCCTTCTTGGCCTGCGTTTCGAGTTTGGAAAGCGCATCGAGCGGGTTCTTGAAGGGGTCTTCCGCGTCGGGGTCGTAAACTTCGGTCTTGATAACGCGGTTCATTTCGGCCTGGGCATTGCGGAACTTGGCGATAGCCTGACCAATGGTCTTTGCCATACCAGGAAGTTTGTCGGGTCCAAAAATAATGAACCCGAAAATCAGGATGATAACTAGTTCATTTGCACCAAGACCGAACAAGAAACGCTCCTCTTATTGTGTCGCCTATGCCAATTTCGTCTTCGTCAATTTCGCCTTCGCCAACCTATGCCGCACTCGAAGAAGCTTCAGCAGCTTCGTCGGCACTGGTGGCAGCGTTGGCACTTTCAGCTTCGGCGCTCGTAGCAGCATCGGTATCTTCCGAGCTACCCCCCACTTCAATGATAGTGCCTTCGGCGCTCGAGGCAGCGTCTGCGGCCGAATCTTGGACCTGCTGGGCGGTCTGCTGGGCCTGCATATTTTGGCTACTGCAGAAGGTAAGGCCAGCCATGGGCAGCATAAGGCCAAGAATAAGCAATATGGCCACAATACCAATGCCAATACGCTTCAGCGTTTCCTTGCGTTCCTTTTCAGCGGCAGCAGCAGCTGCGCGGGCTTCAGCAGCGTCGATACGAGCTTGCTTCTGCTTTGCTGACATTTTTTGTTTCTTTGCCATAAATATCGTTCCTACAATTCTTTCAATAGTTTAGGGGTACAAGCTACGCAAGCAACCCCGTGCTTCCACGAGGGGTGCTAGCTACGCAGCCGACCCCGTGCTTCTATAACGCGGGCGATATTGTACGCCACATCGAGGTCAACATTCCATTGATTTTGCTCATAGAGCACATTACCACCAACCATCGACATAATCACGTCTGTGCTGCTGGCGGTGTTTACCAAGGCAGAAACAGGATCGCTTGTCGGTGTTTGGTGCGAACCAGACAAATCAACAGCAATGATATCTGCCAGTTTGCCCACTTCGAGCGAACCGATTTTGTCGTCCATGCGCAGGGCACGCGCACCGCCAATGGTGGCAAGTTCAAGCATGGTCTGCGCGGTTAAGAAAAAGTCTCGTTCCACCGCACGCTGCACCAGCATGCCCGTGCGCATTTCAAGGAGCATGTCGGCGGAATCGGTCGCGGCGGGTGAATCGGTACCCAGGCCCATGCGCAAGTCTGCCTTGAGGTATTCGCGCATTGGCGCCACGCCCATACCCAACTGAGCATTGCAGCGCGAACAAATGCCGACCGCAATGTCATACTCGCGCAGCTTGGCAATATCGTCGTCGCTCACATGCACACAGTGGATGGCAAGCATGTTCCCCACTTCAAAAGCGTCCCAGTTCAGAGCGTAGTTTATGGGCGTAACACCCGTGGGAAGCCAAGGCGGAATTTCAACATAGCCACGCGAACTAGACAGGGCATCCACCGAAAAGGCACTCGTGCCACTGCGAATAAAACGGTATTCTTCGCGGCTGCCTGCCACATGCATGGCAACTGGAATGGTGTCCTTCGCATATTCAGAAATCTTCTTGAAAATGGACGGATGACATTTGTAAAGCGCGCCCGGCGCAATGCCAATAGAAAGACGGTCGGAGTCGACGTATTCCTGCCAGTGGGCAATGTCGGCCTTAGCCTGATTCATGGCAAAGTCTACACGGCGCTTGTCGGTCGCATTCACTTCGCGATAGATGACGCCACGCATGCCCATGCGCTGCAAAGCCTTCATTGCCGCGCCCGTGGGGGTAATGTCGGCCATGCACGTAATGCCAGCTGAAAGGCCTTCAAGTGCACCCATAACGGCAGAACTTTCCAGTTCAGCAGGCGTCATGGTGTCGCCCTTGCTATGCACCGACACGAGCCATTCAGCATAGGGCACGTCGTGGACAATGCCCCGCATGGCGGTGTATTCCAAGTGGGTGTGAACATTCACAAAACCAGGAAGAATGGCAGCTTGTCCGAAGTCGCGTACTTCTTCTTCGGGATAGCGCGCCTGCAGGACCGTAGCTACACCAATATCGGCAATTTTGCCGTCGCGCACCAAAACAGCGCCCGCTTCAATGGGGTCGGCTGTTATAGGCAAAACATATTCAGCGCAAAGTAGCATGCAGTCCTCCTGATATGCGAGGAATTATTTTAACATTGTGCAGTTCGCGCTGTATGAATTGCTGCCGCTCCAAAGGCTAAATTCGTGAAGTTCACATCTTGGAAGCTCGCATCTTCAAGCATACGTGCGAATGCCTGTTGGTCGGGAAAGGCCTTGATTGAATCTGCCAAGTATACAAAGTCGTCGCGCTTGCCCGTAAAAAGCTGGCCCCATGCAGGGATTCCCCACTTCAAGTAGGCCTTATAGAAGGCGCGCGCAGGGGCAAGCGGTGGCGTGCTGAATTCCAAGATGGCCACGGTGCCTCCCGGCTTGAGGACGCGGTGAATTTCGCGCAAGGCACGCATGCGATCGGGGATATTGCGGATGCCATAGGCCATGGTCACAATGTCGAAGCTGGCATTATCGAAGGGCATGTCCTGGGCATCGACCACCTGGGTTTCCACCGACACACTGCGATTGTCGCCTGCGGCAATGCGCTGTTTGGCAACGTCGAGCATGGCAGGCGTGTAGTCGGAAAGCACAATGTGTGCGGGGTGGTGGCGCTTGCAAATAGCAAAGGTAACTTCACCCGTGCCGCCCGCCACGTCGAGGATGTGGCTTGAACTGCTAACGGGAATACTGGCCACCAGTTTGTCCAGCCAACGACGGTCCTGACCAAAGCTGGAATAGTGGTTGAACTTTTCGTACTGTTCAGCGATTTCAGTAAAAATAGCACGCGCACGATCCTGCGAAACTTCCGCAGGTGCTTCCTGGCCCGTTGCTGTATCGATAGTTGGCATGCCCATAGTATAAAGGGTTTCTTACGCTCCTTTATCTGGCCACTTCCGCTGTTCGGTTTTTATTCTTGGCCAGGCGGCTCCCAGCCGTAAATACGTTCGCTGCCTACATCGATGAGCGCATCGTATTTGGTGTCCTTATATTTGAACGTCGTTGTAGTAGTACCTGCGGCGGGGTCGCCTTCCAAAATGACGTCGTTGTCCAAGATGTACCAACAACCGCTGCTGGTTTCGTCGTCACCGTTATACCAATAGCCATTCATGCCGAAATAATACTTTTCGCCCGTTTCGTCTTGGGCATACCAGTCGCCTGACGTCCAAGAAAGTTGCTTGAGCGTTTCTGCTTCGTCCGTTTTTCGTGAAAAGGTATAGCTTGTGTTTGCTTGGTGGGCCTGGTTTTCTTCGCTTACGTGCAGGGTAATAGTGTCGGCCGAATCGACACTAAAGACAAAGCCGCCGTCTTCGACCACCTGGTCGCCTTCACCGTGATAGTTGCGCAGGCCAGCATAGTGCGCCTCTTCTTCAGTTTCTACGCTATAAAGCCATACTGCAAAGGTACCCGTATCGGAAAACGTTGCCTGGAAGGAATAGATTTTTCCGTCAAAGTCATAGTCACGGCATACCCAGGTACCCACAATGCCACCCACGTCCGGCAAGATCCCCTGGTCGTCCGTTGGGCGCTGAACACCCGATTGGGCCCAAGGGCTTCCCGCGTCGCCACCATGGCTTGCCAGCTTTGCAGCCGCTTCCTGGGCGACAGTGCTCGTTTCGTCGGGCAGCGCACTACTGCTGTTTGCCGTGCTCGTTCCAGCTGGTTCAGAGCAAGCTGAACCGAACAGACCCATAGCAAAAGCAAGTGCCAGAGCTATACCAACAGCGACAACACG
>CAJOJB010000050.1 GCA_905234635.1 uncultured Eggerthellaceae bacterium
TGAAAGATTTTCTTAACGCGGGTTCACTGCCTTTGACGGCGGACGTCAGTAAAAATATTTTGCCGCAACTTATTCGCGGACTCGGTTACGAAATTACTTTTGATCTCGTCGAAAGAAATTCCCTTTACGCCGCAAAAACTTTTCGCGAAGTGCTGAAACATTTGGCAATCAACGTCGGCACGCTTACGAATATCAATCGCCTTTATGAACAGCTGAAAATTACCAATCCAATGTCGCTGAAAAAATATCTGGACATCATTTTGAGCGCGGGATTTTTCAAACAAATTTCGGGTATCGACGGTCGGACTAAAAAATTTTATTGCATCGATAACGGGCTTGCGTGTTCCGTCAGTCTTTCGACGTGGGCTACACCCATGAATCCTACGTTATGCACTTCGATATAACACAGGATGGCATTCAGAATTTGCGTGTGACGCCGCTATATTTAAGTGACGAATACGGCATTCCAAGCGTGGCAACCGGGGAACAGGCGCAAATTACTTTAAACAGGCTCGCTGAAGTTTCCGACGGCATGAACACAGCTTTCGAAATCCAAGGCGACGTCGCCTCCGTACGCCCCCTATCTTCCTAGCTGGCCCGTGCCATGAGATTGGCGGGAATAAGGAAGAGTGCACCAAGAGCAAGGATGATAAACAGGTAAGGCACGGCAACAACATAGGATCCAAAAGTCACCAGCAGTACACCCAGGATATAAGCCCCGAAGGCATAGGGGGCAACGCAGCAAATAGCCAAGCCAAAGTTTTGCTTGTAGTTCACAATGCCAAATTTAGTCCGCATAAAGGTAGCAGTCGCAGGTGAAACGCCTCCGTAACCTACACCAATAGCAAGACCAGCGACCAGCAACAAAGGAGTCGACTTCATAACAAGGGCGGCCTGCACGAGCCCAAGACCCACAGCCAACACGAGGCTTACCACCACAGCCACCCCTTCAATGCGGAATCGGTCGTAGAGAAAACCCCAAAGAGGCCGCGAAACGCCGTTGGTCAGAGACATTAATCCTGTTGCAAGCACAATGGCTGCCGGTCCTGCATCCATCGCTGAAGCTATGGTTGAAGCATGTCCGATTATTCCCGCACCCACTGCTCCCATGCAAATGGCCCAGAAAATGTACACCCAGTAGTTGGCGCGCTGGACAACCTGCAGAGGCGTGAATTGTTCGCCGTCGGCCGCAATGGTTTCAATATCTTCCCCACGCTCCACGGGCGACTTGCACACAATAAAGGCGGCGGCCACTCCCATGGCGCCAAAAACAAGACCCAGCACCACAAAGGTCGCACGCCATCCCACCGCCGGAATAAGGACGGAAATTACGGGTCCGAGCGCCAAGGCACCCATGCCATAGCCCATAAGCATGAGCCCCGAAGCAAAACATGCCATTGTTGTAAAACACGCCCACCGCAAAGCCGGCAAGCACGCCGTAAAAGATATACATGTGCCATATTTCACGTGAAAGCGAGCAGCCCACAAAGCCCAAAACTATAAGTACCGCAGCCAGCAGAAAGGTTCTACGCAAACCAATATGTTTGTCCAACAAGCCCCCCATTAAGCTGCCCGCACAAAGCGTCACTAAAGAAATAGTAAAAACAAGTGAAGTCTGATCGGCAGCCCAGCCCGTATCCTGCTGGATTGGACCCGCGAAAAGCGACCAGGCAAAAACCATGCCTGCAAACAGCATCATGACGAAGCCGAAAATCAGCTGAAAGCGCCTCTGCGATTCAAACGGCAGATTCATGACCTATCCTTCTCTAACAAGACAAAGGGGCGGGGGGTTTGTCTTGTTCTAAGCAACAAGGATAGTATATCCACCGAAAGTGTCTCATTTGGGGTTGGAGTAAAAATGAGACAGATTCTTTGTCCCATTTTTACTCCGACCCCAAATGAGACATGAACTCTTAGCCCATGCCAAGCGCCAAGCAAATTTGGTAGACCACGAAGGCCACCACCCAGGCAATGGCACACTGCCCCAGCACGATACCAAGAGCCCAGCGTTTGCCCAGTTCACGTTTGATGGCCGCCACGGCTGCCACGCAGGGTGTGTAAAGCAGGCAAAACACCAAGAAGCTTGCAGCGGCGGCAGGCGAAAGTGCCAGCGCCAAAGCTGCTGCACCGTCAAAGAGCACCGACAAGGTGGAAACAACCACTTCCTTGGCCATAAAGCCTGCGATAAGCGCCACCACGAAGCGCCATTCGCCAAAGCCGAGCGGCGCAAACAGGGGTGCCAAGAAGCTGGCCACCAAAGCCAGAATACTTTGTGACGTGTCTTCCACAAACATAAGCTGGGGGCTAAAGGACTGCAGGAACCACACGATGATGGTCGCCACAAAAATGACGGTAAACGCACGGGTAATGAAGTCCTTGGACTTGTCCCACACCAGGTGTGCCACGCTTTTCGCGCTTGGCATGCGGTAGTTTGGTAATTCCATAACGAAAGGCACCGCTTCACCCTTGAAGGCAGTCTTGCGCGAAATAAGCCCTACGATTACGGCCACCACAATGCCAAGCAAATAAAGCCCCACCATAATCCAGCCAGCGTGACCCGGGAAGAAGGCATCGGCCACAAAACCATAGATAGCCAACTTAGTAGCGCAACTCATAAAGGGTGTGAGCATGATGGTCATTTTGCGGTCGCGTTCGGACGGCAGAGTACGCGTAGCCATAACCGCAGGCACCGTGCAGCCAAAGCCCATGACCATGGGAACGATGGAGCTACCCGAAAGACCCAGCTTGCGCAGGGCACCGTCCATGAAAAAGGCCACGCGCGCCATATAGCCCGTGTCTTGCAAAAGCGAAAGAAAGAAAAACATAACCACGATAATCGGGAAGAACAAAAGCACCGTGCCCACCCCGTTATACACGCCGTCGATAATAAAAGACGTCAGCACAGGCCCCACGCCCCAAGCTTCAAAGGCACCCTCTGTTGCTTCGGTGAGCACGTCGATGCCCAGCTGAATAATGTCCTGGAAAAATGGCCCAATATAATTGAAGGTGAGCAGGAAAATAGCCCCCATGATCAGGATAAACAATGGAACCGCTGTCCACTTCCCCGTCAGCACACGGTCTATCTGCTGGCTACGTACACTGCCCTTGTTTTGTTGGGGTTTCACCACCGTAACGCGCACCACTTTGTCAATAAAGGCAAAGCGCATGTCGGCAATGGCGGCGGCACGGTCCAAGCCGCGTTCGTCTTCCATCTGCACGACAATGTGCTCGATGGCTTCAAGTTCATTTTTGTCGAGCTTCAACGCTTCGGCAGCGGAAGCATCGCCTTCGGCCAGTTTGGTGGCAGCAAAACGCAGAGGAATCTTTGCCGTAGCCGCATGGTCTTCAATGAGGTGCATGATGCTATGAATGCACCGGTGCACGGCACCGCCATGGGCGTCCGAAGCGCAGAAGTCCTGGCGCTTAGGCGCTTCCTGGTAATGCGCCACATGTAAGGCATGCTGCACCAGTTCGTCCACGCCTTCGTTGCGCGCCGCCGAAATGGGCACGACAGGCACACCCAGCGCGGCTTCCAATTCGTTCACGCGAATGGTGCCGCCTGAGTCGCGCACCTCGTCCATCATATTCAGGGCCACCACCATAGGCACGCCCAGTTCAATAAGCTGCATGGTTAAGTACAGGTTACGTTCGATATTGCTCGCGTCCACGATATTAATGATGGCCGTGGGCTCTTCGTTCACAATGAAATTGCGGGCGATAACTTCTTCGCTGCTGTAGGGTGAAAGAGAATAAATACCCGGCAGGTCCACCACATTGGTATTCCCATGGCCGCGGATGCCACCTTCCTTGCGCTCTACCGTCACACCCGGGAAATTACCCACACGCTGGTTAGCGCCGGTGAGCTGATTGAACAAGGTGGTCTTTCCGCAGTTTTGATTACCTGCCAGCGCAAAGGTAAGTAAGGTGTTTTCAGGCAAGGGATGTTCGCTGCTTTTGTCGTGGAAACGCCCGCCTTCACCCAAGCCAGGATGTTCCATCAGCTCGACCAGGTCCACAGAATCCACTTCGCTTACCGAAGATGTTTCTTCTAGGTTTTCAGGCAAGAGCTCGATTTCGATCTTAGCAGCGTCGTCGCGACGCAAGGTCAGTTCGTAACCGTGAATGCGAAATTCGAGGGGGTCGCCCATAGGCGCACTCTTAATAAAGGAAATGTTCGCACCAGGGATAACACCCATGTNACCTTCGCCTCCCACCGTGCGAATGACAGCGCAACTACTTACCTCGAGCGTGTCGAGCGTAATGACTTCGGCTGATGCCATGAAAATGCTTCTCCATTTACTCGTTTTTACCTTCGTAATAATACTACGGAAAGCAATAAGTAAACCGTGTTTAATACAGGAAAACGGTAAGTAAACCTTGTTAAATTTCTCTTGACAATTTATTAGCAATGTCTAACATTGTACGAAGAAGTTAAACAAATATAACTATTTATGTCGCGGAAAGGGGCAGCCGTGGTACTTACACAAGTTCAGCAAGGCAAAGACTATATTATTCACGCCCTCGACGGTGAAGGCGAAACGCGTCTGCACTTGGAAGGCCTTGGCTTTGTGCCGGGCACCAAGCTTTCAGTAGTTTCCAAAATAGGTGAAAACCTTATTGTGAATGTTAAAGGTTCAAAAATTGCGCTTGATGCCGCTTTGGCCAAGTGCGTTTTGGTATGAAACGTGAAAGGAGGGCAAGCATGACTACCCTAGATACCATTCAACCTGGTCAAACGGTAAAAGTTGTCAAGCTTTTGGGTGACGGTGGCACCAAGCGTCGCATTATGGACATGGGCGTTACCAAGGGCACGAGCGTCTACGTACGCAAGGTAGCTCCTTTGGGCGACCCGGTGGAAGTAACCATCCGTGGCTACGAGCTTTCATTGCGCAAAGCCGAAGCCGAACATGTTGAAGTCGAAGCAGTGGAAGCTGCACAGACCGGCGTTGCTTAAAGCAACAGCACACACGACGGCAGCATAAGCCGTTATTTTTTGTATTCCAGTTAACCATAACTTACTTTTTGGAGGATGAAATGAGCAAAACTATTGCTTTGGTGGGTAACCCCAATTCGGGCAAAACCACCCTTTTCAACGCTCTCACCGGGGCAAACCAATACGTTGGCAACTGGCCGGGTGTGACCGTTGAGAAGAAAACGGGCAAACTGAAAGGCCACGCTGACGTAGAAATCGTCGACCTGCCAGGCATCTATTCCCTTTCGCCTTACACGCTTGAAGAAGTGGTGGCGCGCGACTACATCATCGACGAAAGGCCCGACGCGCTTATTAATATCGTGGACGGTTCCAACCTGGAGCGCAATCTCTACCTTTCCACCCAGGCCCTTGAACTGGGTATTCCTACCGTCATTGCCGTTAACATGATGGACGTGGTGGACAAGCAGGGCGACACAATTAGCACGGAAGCGCTTTCAGAAAAGATGGGCTGCCCCGTGGTAGCTATTTCGGCCCTGAAGGGCACGGGCATCGACGACGTGGTAGCCAAAGCGGTCGAACTGACAAACGCGGGTGCTTCCCAGGCGCATGTGCACAGCTTTAGCGAACCAATAGAATCGGCGCTTGCCCAGATTGAAGGTGCACTTGCGGGCAAAGTGCCTGAAACCATGAAGCGTTTCTTTGCCGTGAAGGCATTCGAGCGCGACAACAAGATTGCCGAACACGTCACTGGCGCCATCAATGTTGAGGACATCATTAAGGCTGCCGAAGCTGCGAGCGACGACGACGCTGAAAGCATCATCGTTAATGAGCGCTACAACTACATCACAAGCATTATTGACAGCTGCTTTACGCGTGCTTCCGCTGCAAGTGAATCTATTTCCGACAAGATTGACAAAGTGGTCACGAACCGCATCTTGGCCATTCCCATTTTCATCGCCGTCATGTTCTTGGTGTATTACATTTCCGTGACCACCGTGGGCGGTTGGGCTACCGACTGGGCCAACGACGGCGTATTTGGCGATGGCTGGTTCCTCACGCCGCAGATTCAGGAAGCCTACGACGAAGCCACCGAAGACGCCGCTGCGGGCGAAGCAGCCATTGAAGCATTCAATGCGGCAGCTGAAGAAGCAGGCTTGGAAGTACCCGAAGACCTTGAAGACGCAAGCGCGGTTGCCGCCTTTACGGACGAGGCAGCAAAGAAGGGCGTCTTTGGCTACTACGACGACTACGACGATGAAACGGGCGAAAACACGCTTGTTGCCGTTGTGGCCAACGAGGCAAGCGAGGGCGCAGCTCCAGCCAGCATTGAAGGTGCTGAGGTAGGCGAAGTAGCCTTCTATGACAAGTCGGTAACCGCCGTAAATGAAGCACCAGACCCCAGCAAGTTTGGTCTGTTTATCCCTGGTATTCCTGCCATCGTGGAAGGTTGGTTGGACTCGGCTGGCGTAAACGACCAGGTAAAAAGCCTGGTGCTTGACGGCATCATTGGCGGTGTGGGTTCGGTACTTGGCTTTGTCCCGCAGCTGCTCGTACTGTTTGCCTTCCTGGCATTCCTGGAAGCCAGCGGTTACATGGCGCGCGTTGCCTTCATTTTGGACCGCGTGTTCCGCCGCTTTGGTCTTTCGGGCAAGCGCTTTATCCCTATCCTTATTGGTACGGGCTGCGGCATCCCGGGCATCATGGCAAGCCGCACCATCGAAGCAGAAAACGACCGCCGCATGACAGTTATGACCACTACTTTTATCCCCTGCGGCGCGAAGCTGCCCATCATCGCGCTCTTCGCAGGCGCCATCTTTGCAGGCGCCTGGTGGGTAGCCCCTTCGGCCTACTTTATGGGCCTGGCTGCCATCCTAATTTCGGGCATCATTCTGAAGAAGACCAAGCCCTTCGCAGGCAAGGCAGCACCCTTCGTTATGGAACTGCCAGCCTACCACCTGCCTAGCCTGGGTGCTGTTCTGCGCAGCATGTGGGAACGCGCGTGGAGTTTCATTAAGAAGGCGGGCACGATTATCTTCGCGGCTGTAATCTTGGTATGGTTCCTTTCCAGCTATGGCTTTGTCGACGGTAGCTTTGGCTGGGTTGAAGACCAGGCCGATTCACTGCTGGCCATGTTGGGTAATGCGGTTGCTTGGATCTTCGCACCACTCGGCTTTGCTAACTGGCAGGCTGCAGCCGCAACCGTCACTGGCCTTATTGCTAAGGAAAACGTGGTAGGCACCTTCGGCGTGCTGTACGCAGGCGGCGCAGGCTGGTTTGCCAACGTGCAAGCCTCTTACACGGCACTGGTGGCCTACAGCTTCATGGCCTTCAACCTGCTGTGCGCACCGTGCTTTGCCGCCATGGGCGCTATCCGCAAGGAAATGAATTCCGCTAAGTGGTTCTGGGCTGCCATTGGTTACCAGTGCGGTCTGGCCTATTGCGTAGCGCTTTGCATCTACCAAATTGGTGGGCTTATCACGGGTGAAGTGGCCTTCAACTTCTTCACTATCGTGGCGTTTGCCCTGGTAGCAGGCATGCTCTACCTGCTCTTCCGTCCAAACAAGCAAGATACGAGCACGGTTAACTTTGCTGTCTCGGCTGCCGAAGCAGCCTGACAAACATGACTCATTGCCTCAGGGGGTGAAAGCCTAGCTCTCACCCCCAGGGGCTTGAGTCAAAAGCTTGGAGGCTGGTCCCCTGCCCCTTTTGGGAACCAGCCACATTGAAAGGAGCGCGGGGTGAATTTAGGAACGGCAATAACACTGCTTATTGTAGGAGGGCTTCTTTTCCTGGCCCTGCGCTCCATCGTGCGCGATTTCCGCAACGGCACGTCGAAGTGTGCTGAATGCGGTGGCAGCTGCGGCAAGACCGCACAGGAAAGTTGCCCCACCTGTGAAATCGCAGACAACATGGTTGAACGCTTCAACAAGGCAGAAGGCCTTGCTCAATAAAAGTAAAACCAACAGACGAAAGAAGGAAACTATGGGTTGGACAAAAGCATTATTCTTCGCAGGCGGCGTAGTTGCAGCCGGACTTGCCAAACTTGCATCAAGTAGCAAGACGGTGCGCAGCGCCGCCGTAACGGCAACCGCCAAGGTCCTGGACGCTAACGATGCCATCCAGGAAGCCACGCAAAACATCATGGATGACGCCGACGACGTCCGTGCCGAAGCCGAACGCCAGCGCAAGATCGACGCTGCCGTGGCGGAACGCATGGCCAAGCTTGAAGAAGGCATTCGCGACGAAGTAATCGCCGAAATCGACGGGAAGCCTGTTAAGAAGACTTCTTCACGCGCTAAAAAGTAGCAGCAGCGGCACTCTTGCCCTTTGGCACTCGCTGCCAACAGCGGCACCGAGTGCCAAATTTTTATATCAGGCAAAAACAAAAGGTTCGGTAAGTCGCTCATGCTCTACACCATTGTTCAAGATATTCCCGGTCGGCTGCGCTTGCGCTGTGGGCGCAGCCGTATTACCGAAGTTGAAGCAGCTGGTATGACCGAAGCACTCCAGGCCATCCGCGGTGTTTCACACGTGCGCGTTGCACCCGCAAACGGGTCAGTCCTTGTGATATATGCGCCCCACACTGATACGGCACGCACTCAAACGCTTGACTATATGGATACTCTTGAACAGCTCGCGCTACCCCAAGGTAGCCCGCATGCGGAAACCTTCCTCGTTTCTGAAGACAGCGGCTTTTATCGCGACATCGCCAACATGGCACTGCGCCGCGCATGCCTGCGCACGCTCTTACCGCCCCAACTAGGTGCCGCCATCACGCTAGCACGCGCGGTCCCCTTCGTAATCGATGGACTCAGGGAGCTGCTTAAACGCCGGTTTACGGTAGACGTGCTCGACGCAACGGCCGTTGCCGTGTCTCTCATACAACGCAACTATGCTTCCGCGGCGAGCATTATGTTTTTGCTGAAAATTTCTGAACGCATGCAGCAGCATGTAAACGCCCGCACGCGCATTGCCCTCCAGGAAAGCTTGCTTACTCGTGCTGAAACGGTATGGATGGTTGGCAAGGATGGTGTCGACGTCGAAGTACAACTCAGCGACCTTTCCATTGGCGACAAGGTTCATGTACGCAGCGGTCAAACCATTCCGGTAGACGGCACGGTAATCTCGGGTACGGCAAGCGTCAATGAAGCATCGATGACAGGCGAAGCGGTGCCAATCCATAAACACAAGGATGCCACGGTGTTTGCAGGCACCGTCTGTGAAAACGGGTCCTTGGTTGTGCGTATGGATGCCCTTGCGGGGGCTTCCCGCATGGACCAGATTGTGCGCCTGGTTGAAGAGTCAGCTGAACTCAAGGCAGGCGTGCAGGCAAAGGCTGAACAGCTGGCTGACTCCCTGGTGCCCGCGTCCCTTGCAGCATTTTTAGCCACCCTAGGCATTACGCGCAATCTTACTCTTGCCTCGAGTGTACTTATGGTCGACTTCAGCTGCGCCATTAAGCTTTCCACACCCGTGGCCGTAATGAGTGCCATGCGCGAAGCGTCCAACCAAGGTGCTATTGTGAAGGGCGGCAAATACCTGGAAGCGCTTGCCAATGCCGACGTCATTGTATTCGACAAGACGGGCACGCTCACGACTGCTACGCCCAAAGTTGAGCGCATCATCACCCTTAATGATATGAATGAACACGACGCCTTAAAGCTGGCGGCATGTCTGGAAGAACATTTCCCCCACAGCCTGGCACGTTCCATCGTTCAGGCCGCAAAAGACGCGGACGTTCACCACGAAGACGAAAACCATGCAGAAGTTGAATATGTGGTGGCCCATGGCATCGTGTCCAAAGTGGGCCGCAAGCGCGTCTGCTTGGGCAGTGCTCACTTTGTCTTCGACGATGAAGGCATTGCAAAACCAAAAGGTCTTGACGAAATGCTTGAACGCGAAGTACCCCGTGCCTCAACGGTGTTCTTAGCGGTGGGCAAGCGCTTGGAAGCGGTGCTCTGCATTGCCGACCCCCTGCGCCCTGAAGCAGCCAGCGTGCTCAAGCAATTGCGCGACATTGGTATGAGCCACCAGGTCATGCTCACGGGCGACTCTGATAATTGCGCAAAGTCGGTAGCCGCTGAACTGGGTATAGACGAATACCACGCCCAGGTACTTCCCGAAGACAAGTCTCGCTTTGTTGAGGACCTAAAAGCTGCAGGCCACACAGTTATTATGGTGGGCGACGGCATCAACGACTCCCCTGCCCTTGCTGCCGCCAATGTATCCGTTGCTTTAAATGATGCAAGCGACATTGCCCGTGCCGTGGCTGACGTGTCTGTTATGGACAGTTCACTTGAGTCACTCATTACTCTGCGCAAACTAGCGGTAGCGCTTATGCGCCGCATTCATCGCGACTACCGCACCATCGTAGGCTTTAATTCAAGCCTCATTGCGCTGGGGCTTACATCGGTCCTGCCGCCTACTACAGCAGCCTACCTGCACAATGCCTCCACGGTGGCCATTACCGCAGCGAACACTCGAAGGCTGCTTCCCCCTGCCAGCAATTAAGCAAAACCGCGCACGGCAACAGCTGTGGCTCAAAAACAAAACGGGTCCATCAAGCGCACGGTCAGGAGCGCTCATATAGGTGCACGTACATCACCGAAAGGGCCATCTCATGAGCGCCGAAGAAAAAGGTTTCGAACAGCAAAATGAGGGGCGAACCGCAGCCGAAGCGGGTTGGCAGCTTTCGCGCTATCTTGTTCCTGCCAAGATTCCCGAAACAAAACTGTTTGCTATCTACAATACCTACCGGCACTCTTGTGGTACATTCACGCCTCTTGAACTGTATATTGCCAAGATTTTGGACGAAGTGGGCGAGCAGCACCCACTCGTCGAAAGGCTCGCCAGGCGCGGCATCGTCGTAAACTTTGACGAACTAAAGGAAGCGGTTCTCGCTCGTGCGGAAGAGGCTGGCACCAATTTAAAGTTCTATGCAGCGTCACTCATTGACGTAAGCCCCGCCGACGAACTTGATAGCCCCATGGCTGACTATGCCTTCCATGGCATTGAAGTTGCTCTGCGCCCTGAATCGCGCCACGTTATTGTAGGCAGAGACCATGCCTGCGTTGGCCAGAACCTGTAGATGGTTGCCATGGACGATGAAGGCTACCTGTATAGTTTTACTACAGCAGCTTTGCGACCGCTGCTTCCACGTCCGCCATATCTTCGGTGGGTTCAAACCGTGCCACCAGCTTGCCTTCGCGGTCGATGAGGAACTTCGTGAAGTTCCACCCGATGTAGCACCTCTCGCCGTACTTCTTGTTATTTTGATTCGCGAAGGTTTCGAGCGCCTTGTTCTTAATGCCTCTGCCAAAGCCGTTAAACGGCATCTGCGTTCCCAGTTCTACAAACAGCGGATGTGCCGTTTCGCCGTTCACGTCAATCTTGGCGAATTGCGGGAATTCAGTGCCAAACTTCAGCGTACAGAACTCATGAATTTCGTCGTCGGTACCTGGTGCCTGGTCGCCAAATTGGTTGCAAGGGAAGTCCAAGATTTCGAAGCCTTGGTCGCGGAATTTCGCATACATAGCTTCTAGCTGTTCGTACTGGGGCGTAAAACCACAGCCCGTTGCGGTATTTACCACCAGCAAAACCTTGCCTGCATAATCGCCCAGCGATACTTCGCTGCCGTCACGTGCCGTAACTTTGATGTCGTAGATGCCCATACGTAATCCTTTCACGCGGAATTAATATCTGCTTACCATTATAAGCCCATAAGATAACCCCACAATGAAGCAAGCCTTATCAAAGGTATTAGCTAACGGTTACTTTCGCGCTGCATATTAGTAACTGCACGCGGCTCAACTACGCGTCCTTTTTCCAAGCGCACAATCTGTGTGCAGCATCGGCTTACCAAATCGGGGTCGTGAGTAATCACAAACACATGAGCCTTACCGCACAACGACAAAAGTAATTCGGCAGTGCGTTCCATATTTTGGAAGTCCATACCACTCGTGGGCTCGTCGAACACCAGGATGTCTTTACCCGAAAGCAAGGCCGACGCTACCGCCACGCGCTGCTTCTGCCCACCAGAAAGACTCATGGGGTGTCGGTCCCCTAAACCCGCAAGTTCAAGGGCGTCAAACACTTCGGCAACCCGTTCGTCACTTGCGGTATTACCCAGCCGCACTTCTTCGTCTACGGTTTCGCAGAACAATTGGTGATTCACGTCCTGCATGACCATATACGACGTCTTGGCAAGCTGACGCTTCGTGCGCGTTTCGCTCCCAATGTCCACGCTTCCCTTGCTTTTACGCAGTTGACCACACAGGCACTTGGCAAAAGTAGACTTGCCTGCACCGTTAGCGCCCACAATTGCCACCACTTCCCCGGCAGGAAGCACAAGCTCTTCGATGTCGAGGGCTTCTGTTGCTCCATATGCATACTGAAAGTTGCGCAAAACCAACTGCCCCATTATTTTGCTACCGTTCAGCTCGTCATTCGTTGTTCCACCCTTGCTGGCCGGTTGCCCACTTTCCGACCCGTCAAAACTCCCCGGCACAAACTGCGGTCGTTCATGAAGCGAACGCAAACCACGTGCGCGAAAATCCGCTTCAGTAAACTGCGCAAACTGGTCCATAGAAATATCGAAATCTACGCGCCCGTCTTTCATACACACCACACGATCGCAAATGTCGCGCAGCCAATACAGACGGTGTTCGGCAACAATAATGGTCTTGCCCTGTGC
>CAJOJB010000051.1 GCA_905234635.1 uncultured Eggerthellaceae bacterium
CCGAGCCAGGTGGAGCAGACAAGACCGGCTACCTGACCGACCACACCCTGCGCGTGGCGTCGGCACCCGACGTGCTTACTGTATACAAGCGCTGGATCGGCAACGAGGCAGACCAGACCTCCTTCGAACTGGATGTGTATGCCGGGCGCGACAACGAGCATGAAAGTCAGCAAGCTGGGGTAGTTATATCCGAAGATTTGATTGGAACAACAGACCCCGTCTCCGGAGTCACCCTGGTCGAGAAGAACGGCAATGTATGGACCATCAACTACCCCCTTGCCGGAGTAGAGGAAGATGCAACAGGACAGACGTGGCCTGCAATCCCCAGCACCAGCGAAGGCACAACGTTATCAAGCGGAAACGCGAAAAACCTTGGGGGCTGCTTGTACTATGCGACCGAAGAGGATGTTGATAGCAGCCAGGATGCCGTGTGGCAACCCGCCGGCCGAACTGGGTTCCACAAGACACCGACATACACCAACAGTGAGGTCTGGCAAGTCGAATATGGGCAGGGCGGTACTCGAAATGCAGAGGGCGCGCACTTTGGCGCCTATGGCGACAATGGCTTCCCCGGTGGCTATATCAACAACGTCGAACTGACCGACCTTACAGTTACTAAAAAATGGGAAGGCGAGGCTGTAATTTCTGATGATGACAAAAAAGCCTTACTGGAAGCTAATCTTACCCTCGGTTATGAACTTACCGACGTAACCAGTGAGTTCCAGTTGGCCCACGAAAAGGGTCTTCTGGAAGGAGACATGGCTTCGCTCTTTACGAAGGAAACCATAGTTGGCGACCCCGATGATGTTACGACAACACCGACAATCAATACGAGCACATGGGAGATCAGCTACAAAAACCTCCCCCAGTATAAGATCACCTTCAAGAGCAACGTGGCAGACCCCGATAACTCCTCGACTCCCAACTACGCGGATGTCTGGTTCCTCATTGAAAAAATCGAGGAGATCGAGTGGCATGTAACGGAAACTCAGCTTGATGGTTTCCTGGCACCGGTTTACTCTGATGGCAACTTTGCCAAGGATGAGGGCACCATTACCAATGAAGCTACTCCTCCGACAGGAGAGGATGACGAGACCTACGGACTAAAGGGTGATACTCAGACCGGAGACCCCCTCTTCACCAAAGGCTCTTCAGAGATAGACAAGATCCAGTTTATCGATCCAGACACAGGTGAGCCGGTAGACGATACAACGATAGATGCCTTTGATGCAGAGGGAAATAAGGTAGGAACTTACACCCTTAACGATGACGGCTCGGTTACCTTTACACCGGAGGCTGACTTTGTAGGTGATCCACTGCCCGCCAAACTACAGGCTACCGACAAGAACGGACTCACCGCAACAGCTGAATATCAGCCACACGTTGTGGACAATACAGAATCAAAGACGCTAAAGCGTACTATTACCTATCGTTATGACGATGATGACGAAGAGGTAAAAAGTGCTGATGGAAGTGATACAAAGGTAGTTCAGGAAGTCAGCTTTACAAGAACCGCTACAGGAATCGATCCTGACACCGGAGAAATCACCTGGGGGCCATGGACACCTGAAACCAACACTATGCCCGAGGTTGCTTCTCCAACGGACATTGATCGTGAGGGATACTTGCCCGGACAGGAATTAGTGGAGGCTCTAACGGTAGGCGCCGACGATGAACTTCAGGATATCACTATCTATTATCATAAGCCTCCTAAGGCTGAGGAAAAGGTGACCTATGGTGCTATTGACGAGATTCAGACGGGAACACCTCCTTTCACGGAAGGATCAAAGCCCTTTACAGAGTTCAAATTGATCGATCCTGAAACAGGTGAACCGGTTGACGCACTGGAAACAGAAGAAGGATCATATACTGTAGATAACGAAACAGGGGAGGTCACATTTAAACCTGTACCTGGCTTTGTCGGCAAGGGAACGACTGTGACGGTTCGCGGTTATACAAGCCATCACGATAGTCCTTACCAGATGAAAGACCCTGAAACAGGTGAGCCAGTTGATTCTGTGAAAACGGAAAAGGGAACCTTTGTGATCGATTCGGAAACAGGAGAAATCACATATGTTCCGGATGATCCTGATGATACGGAGGTTCCTGATGAATCGGAATATCCTACAGTGATAGAGCCTGATGAGTATGAATATGTGGATGGGTATTATACTCCAAACGTTGTAGACAATACCCGCACAGAGACAGTAAAACGTACCATTGAATATAAGTACGAGGATGGTACTCCGGTTCTCGATGAGGACGGCAATCCTAAGGTCGTGGTGGAGGAACTTACATTCAGCCAGACAGGAACTGTTGACCCTGAGACAGGAACAGTTACATGGCCTGCAGAATGGGAACCACAATTCTATGCCGATGTATCTTCCGATGACATTCCGGGCTATACTCCGGACAAGAAACTGGTACCGGGATCTAGTACTACACCTCCTGACGGTGATCAAAATGAAGTAGTAATATACAAGAAGGACAAGTATACGGTTAAATATCTGGACGGAGATCACGGCAAATCCGACGGCAAGGGTGATCAGTCCGGTGAAGACTACGGAAGCGATGTAACCGGTGGTAATGGTGTAACTCCTGACAAGGGCTACCACTTCACGGGTAAATATAAGTACGTTATTACCGACAAAGACGGTAACGTCATTGAAGAAGGCGAAACAGACGACCCGACTTCTATCGAAATTACGGGCAACATTGAATTCACGCCACTTTACGAACCCAACAAGTACACCTTGAAGTACGACGCTAACGGCGGCACGGGCACTATGGACAGCCAAAGCTTCACGGGTGCCGACGACGAAGCTATGTCCAAGGACAATGAATTCACCCGCGACGGCTACAACTTTGTTGGGTTTACGGCTCAGCTGCCCGATGGAAGCACTCTATTGGATGAAAACGGCGAACCCATGATTTTCCAAAGCGCCGACGACTTCATGGAATACTTCCTTGAATACGGCGACGGTTCAGAAATTACGCTTATCGCACAATGGGAACCGGTGGTGAACCCAGCACCAAGCCCTGAACCTGAACCCGATCCAACGCCAACCCCGGCGCCCACACCGAGCCCAGACAAGACTCCTGCCGGCAAGGCTGCTGCACCTGCTAAGACAGCAAATACGCCCGACACAGCCCCGCTTCTTCCTCTTGCGGCTTTGGCTCTTGTGTCATTCGTGGGTGTGGGCATAAGCTTAAGGAAATATGGTGCATAAATAACGGCTTGGTGAAATTAAGCTTAAATGCTCCTTCTGCATGCTAGAGTTTAGAAGAACTTATGCATAAAGAAGGAGCTTTTTTATGGCAGATAATACAGGCAATAACGCAAATAAGAACTGGCAGGAATGGCTTGCCGAACAGGGTCTTGACCAGGTTAGTACCCCCGCACAAGGTACGGAGCCCATGGCTGGGGCAACAGCTGAATCTGCGCAGGTAGGACAGCCCACGCAGGCGGGACAGGATGCTCAGGCAACACAGGCTGCCCAGGCTACCCAGGCTACCCAGGCTACCCAGGCTGCCCAGGCTGCCCAGGCTGCCCAGACACAACCCGTGCAGCCTACGCAACCCACGCAACCCACGCAGCCGGTTCCGCAGCCGAGCTACGCACAAGCACAAGGTCAAGGCGCGAGCTATGCAGCCCACGCTGGCGTGCAGGGTACACCGCCCGCTTCAGGTGCCACCACCAAAGCAGCTGCTAAGCAGGCGAAAGCTACTAACAAGCAAGGTGGTGGTTTTAAAACCTTTGCACTGGGATTTTTGGGGGCCGCGTGCGCCTTCGCAATTGGCGCGGGTGTGCTTGGCGCCAATGGCTTTCTTACCAAGCCCGTGGTCACTGAAACCGTTTCTGAAGGCGGCACTGTGGTGCTGGGTTCCGACTCCAACACGACCATCAGCGCCGTGGAAAACCACACGGAAAGCCTGGCCGAAGCCGTGGCCGACAAGGTTCTGCCTTCCATCGTAGGTATAGACGTGTATGCCAAGACTTCGGGTGACGCGGGCGGCTTCTGGGGCGGCAGTACTTCCGACTCTGAAACGCTTTCAGGCCTGGGCAGCGGCGTCGTTATTTCCAAGGATGGCTATATTCTTACCAACTATCACGTGGTCGAAGGCTCTTCGAAGCTTATGGCTAACGTGGGTGGGGAAGAACGCGAAGCCACCGTGGTAGGTACCGACGAAAGCAGCGACCTGGCTGTTATTAAGGTTGAAGCCACCGATCTGGTTCCTGTTGAGATTGGCTCTTCGGAAGGACTGAAGCCCGGTCAGTGGGTTATGACGCTTGGTTCGCCTTTTGGGTTGGAGCAGAGCGTGGCTACAGGTATCATTTCGGCTATCGACCGTACCGTTGTGGTGCAAAACGCGAATAGTATGTATAGCTATGGCCAGCAGGTACAGCCATCTATCTATTCCAACATGATCCAAACCGATGCAGCCATTAACCCTGGTAATTCGGGTGGCGCGTTGGTCGACGAAAACGGCAAGCTTATTGGTATTAATTCGGTAATCGAGTCCTATTCGGGCAGCTATTCGGGCGTTGGCTTTGCCATTCCGGTGGACTATGCCATGAATATTGCGACGCAGATTATCGACGGCAAGACGCCTACACATGCGCAGTTGGGTGTTTCTGCGACCACTATCGACAAGGACATTGCCGAACGGTACAGCCTGGGCACCAATTCAGGCGCCTATATTAACAAGGTTTACGAAGACAGCGGTGCGCAGGCGGCTGGCCTGGAACAGGGCGACATTATTACGAAAATCGCAGGTCATGCGGTTGAGTCGTCGACCGACCTGGTGGGCCAGGTGCGTGCTCATAACCCCGGCGAAGTGGTCACGGTAACCTTTGTGCGCGGCACCGAAACCATGGAAGTTGAGGTGACGCTTGGTTCCGACGAAGGCATGGCCACGCTTACTGAACAGAACGAACAGCAGTACCAGCAAACGCCCAACGACGGCTACCATAACTGGGGCCAGGGCGAGGATCAAGGCGGCCAGGGCTACGACCTGAACGACCTGTTTGGCAATGGTCAGGGTGACGGCCAGGGCGAAGAAGGCCAGGGCTTTACCTACGAAGACTTGGAAGAACTGTTTAATTACTTCAACCGTCGCTAATGGTTTATTCCGCCCCTAGTCTTACACCTGTTTTCCTGTTAGAAAAGGCTGCTCCGTGCGGCCTTTTCGCGTACTTTGGGCTAATATAGGGGGAGTACTTTTTGAAGAAGGGAGCGCGCATGCCCGAAGGTTACAAATATCATCGTGTTTTGCTGAAGCTTTCTGGTGAAGCTTTGATGGGCGACACGGGTTATGGCATCGACCCGAAAGTGGTCGACAGTCTGGTCAAGCAGATAAAAGAAGTCGTTGACGACGGTGTGCAGGTGGCCATCGTGGTGGGCGGCGGCAACATCTTCCGCGGCTTGGCAGGTTCGGCTTCTGGTATGGACCGCGCCCAGGCAGACTACATTGGCATGCTGGCAACCTGCATGAATGCCCTGGCGCTGCAGGACGGCTTCCGCCATGCTGGCTTGGAAAGCCGCGTTATGAGCGCCATTGAAATGAAGCAGGTGGCTGAAACCTATATTCGCGGCCGCGCCATTCACCATTTGGAAAAGGGTCGTGTGACCATTTTCGCCGCTGGTACGGGCAGCCCCTATTGCACCACCGACACCACCGCGGCACTGCGTGCGCTCGAAATTAACGCTGAAGTGCTTATGAAGGCCACGAAGGTGGACGGCGTCTACGACAGCGATCCCATGAAGAACCCCGACGCGGTGCGCTTCGACACCATTTCTTACAAGGACATTTTGGCCAATGAACTGCACGTTATGGACTCGACCGCTACCAGCTATTGCATGGAAAACGGCATGCCCATGATCGTGTTTGACCTTACGGTGCCCGGCAACATCAAGCGCGCCCTGCAGGGCGAAAACGTGGGTACCACCATTAGTTAAGCCAGGTAAACGAGGAGGATTCTTATGGTAGAACAGATTAAAAAAGACGCCGAAGAACGCATGCAGCGTGCGCTGGACAACCTGGCTGAAGCCTTTGCCGCTGTGCGCACGGGCCGCGCAAACGCCATGGTGCTCGACCGCATTACGGCTGACTATTATGGTACGCAAACGCCGATCAACCAAATGGCGGCCATCAAGACGCCCGACGCCCACATGCTGGTTATCGAGCCCTGGGACAAGAGTGCCTTGCGCGCTATCGAGCAGGCTATCCAGAATTCAAACCTGGGTATTAACCCGAGCAACGACGGCACGGCCATTCGCCTGGCTTTCCCGCAGCTGACGGAAGAACGTCGTGTGGAACTGGTGAAGCAGTGCAAGATGTATGCTGAAGAAGCCCGTGTTGCCATTCGCAATGCGCGCCGCGACGCAAACGAAGCGCTGGAAAAGGCCAAGAAGGACGGCATGAGCGAAGACGACCAGACCCGTGGCGAAAAGGAAGTTCAGAAGCTGACTGACGACCACGTGGCCAAGGTCGAAGAAGCCTTCAAGAAAAAAGAAGCCGAGGTCATGGAGATATAGGTTCCGCCGTTCTGACGAACGGCGGAACAAGTCGATGCTGCGCTTGGTTCTAGCGTACATCTTGCCCCTTGTTTTCCTTCTCGTGTACCGAAGTACACTTCGAATCAAAGGCGGGGCAATCTGAAGCCCCAGAACCAATGCTTGCTGACTTTTCGACCACCCGCGACCTACGTAACCATCCGCGACCCATGTAATCGCTTATGACTTATCACGCTGCTGGAGGAATTCAACCCGCATGTTCAATAAGCCGCTGACAGATATTTTCCCCGAGCCGCCCGAAGGCCTTGATCCTTCTGCGCTTGACGAAGAGCGCATTCCGCAGCACGTGGCTGTCATTATGGACGGGAATGGGCGTTGGGCCAAAAAGCGCGCGCTGAACAGGCTCAAGGGCCACAAGGCAGGTATCGAAGCCGTGCGTGAAACCATTCGCTGCGCCAGCGACTGCGGCGTGCGTTACCTCACCATCTATTCTTTCAGCACCGAAAATTGGAAGCGCCCCGAAGAAGAAGTTGCGGGGCTTATGGAACTGTTTGCTAAGACCATGTTGGCTGAAGTGGATGGCTTACATGAAGAAAACGTGCGCGTGCGAACGGTGGGCGACATCAGCGTTCTTCCTACAGAAACGCGTGCAGCTTTTGAAGAAGCTTGGGAAAAGACGCGCGACAATACGGGAATGACCTTGAATGTGGCTGTAAACTACGGCTCACGCGATGAAATGCTTGCGGCGGTGCGCGGCGTGGTGAACGATGTTATGGTTGCGGCGTACGAATCGGGCGCAATGCCAGAAATAACCGAGGACTTGTTTGCGGGACATTTGTACACGGCGGGCCAGCCCGACCCCGAACTGCTTATTCGCACGAGTGGCGAACTGCGCATTTCTAACTTCCTGCTGTGGCAGATTGCCTATTCAGAAATCTATGTAACTGATGTGCTCTGGCCCGATTTTAACCGCTATGAATTTTTGCGCGCGCTGTTGAACTATCAAGCGCGTGACCGCAGGTTTGGGGGCTTGAAATGAGCATAGAACGCCTCGAGCCTATCCCTGAAAATGAACTTCCCAAACCTGTTTCCGAAGGTAAGTACTTCGAACCTGCCGCTGAACACGAACACCTCGAACCCGTTCCTGAAAGAAATCGTCTCGAACCTGCCGCTGAAAAGCCCACGGTAAAAGAACGCGTGCGCGAAAAGCAACATGCCGCCAAGCAAAAGGTCTACGACAAAACACCCGACCGCTTCAAAAATGCCAATGCCTTACAGGTGCGTTTCCGCACGGGTTTTGTATATGTGGCGGTTTCGGTTATCTGCGTGCTTGCGGGCAATATCCCAACCATGGTGTATTTGTCGTTGGTATCGGCCATTTGCGCAGGCGAGTTTTTCTACATGATGCGTGTGGACGCAAAGCTACCCAATGAAGTTATCGGCATTATCGGCGCGGCGGCGTACCCCATTGCCATGTGGCGCTGGGGCTTCCCGGGCGTGGGCCTGGTGACTATTGGGCTTATGCTGGCGCTGCTGGTGTGGTACGTGTATTACATGCGCGCGCGTATTCCCGACCTAGGTGTGAGCTTTTTTGGCGCCGCTTACACAGGCATGCTTATGTCGAGTTTGATTTTGGTGCGTCAAGCCGTGCCCAGCCCCTGGGGTGGGGTACTGGTGCTGCTGCTGCTATAGTGTCATTATTCATAGATGAGAAGAATTTTATACGTTACGAAGCCTTCAGCAATGATTTCACATATACACTATGTGTCTTTCTCTTCAGTTTTACGTATAACCTGATATTTTCTTGGGCAATAACTACACTTGTTGAAAAG